>JBGPOI010000005.1:0-36321 GCA_041487975.1 Binatia bacterium
AGTTCAGGAGCAGACTCTTCTTCCCCAGGCTCCACTGGTTGAACAAACCGGAACGATTCACCCCTCCCTTCATACCAGTCGGATAGAGAGGCAAACGCCGGGTGACATCGACGCGCGCCTGGGACTCGACCTTAATGACTTCAGCGCCCAGATGCGCCAGATGCATGGTGCAGTAGGGACCGGCCCAGACCCAAGTGAAGTCAGCGACTCGGACTCCCTCAAGTGGAAGACGGTTTTTCGCGGACTGAGGACTGAGGACTGAGGACTGAGTCTGGGGGCTGGGCAGAGGGAGAGCCGAACCTAGTACTTCCTGATTGTGTTCGCCGAGCAGAGGGGCTGGACGGCGGATCTGCCACCAGGGTTCCTTGAGCTGATACGGCTGACCAAGATGCGTCAGCTTTCCCGCGCGCGGATGGATCACGTCAACGAAAAAATTTCGTGCGCGGGGCTGCTCCTGCTTGGCTAGTTGGGCCATGCTCAACACCGGGGCAAAACAAATGCGCCTTGCTTGCCCGGCGCGGAACAGGTCTTCTACCTGCCACCCCTGCATCCATTCTTCCAGGTACATCCTCAGGACGTCGAAATTTTTTGAGCGGCTGTATTGGTCTTTGAAGATCTCCCAACTGGCCCACTCGGGATTGCCCATGAGTTCGAGCAGCCGTTGCCATTGGTCCTCTTCCACGGCCAGGAGGAAAATGAGCCCATCCTGGCATGGGAAGATGCCCCAGGGGTAGAGTTGACGGCGGCCCAAACGCGAGGCGACTCTGCCCATGTAGGTGTAGTAGATGAAGTTCTGCTCGAGAAACGAAGCGATGTACGACTGGACGGACAGATCGATATGTTCTCCCTCGTCCGTCTCCAGGGCGCGACTGTAGGCCGCCAACGTCACCGTGGCTGCCGCCAGAGCGCCTTGAAAGTCCGCCTGCTGACCAAAAGCTTTCAGGGGAGGCAAGTCCGCCCGATCCGAGGCGCCGGGACTCAGCCACGCCCAGCCCCCACCATTAGTGAGGTTGAGTTCATATGCTTTGTAGTCCTTGTAGGGTCCAGTCAGCCCAAAGGGGGTGATGGAACACATCACCAGCCGAGGGTTGATCTGGCGAAATCGGTTGTAGTCAATCCCCAACTCAGCCATCTGCGCGGGCGGGTAGTTGTGGACGAGAAGATCGGCCCAGGCGATAAGGCCGGACAGTTTATCCTGCTCGTTACGCAGGTCCAGCACGATCCCGCGCTTGTTGGTATTCAGAGAGAGAAAGAGCCCGCTCTTTTCTGGATCGACGACCCCACCAGGAAAAGGGCCACGCTGGCGAGCCCGATCGCCTGAAGGTTCTTCGATCTTGATCACCTCTGCGCCGAGATCGGCCATAAGTTTGGTCGCATACGCCGCTGACACCATATCCCCTAGTTCAAGAACCTTCACTCCTTCGAGTCCCTGCATGCAAATTCCTCCTTTGTCATTGCACCGTGGGCGACTCTATCGTATCGGCCTCAAACCATGCAACAGCGGCGCACTGCGCGACCTCGGTTGATGATCCTCCCTCCTGGACACGGTCTCAATTCACAAACGGTTTCGGGTCAACGAAACGTTTGAGCACATTGTTGGTGATACGCGAGACGTTGTTGAGATATTTGTTGTGCGACAGGCTGCCTGCCCAGGCAATCGAGCTGGATGACCAGACGGCGCCGCCGTTCGGCGTTTCGTAGAAGACCATGTCCGCGCGCACCAAGTCATTCTCTGAGCCGCCGAGGCCCGGATAGGTGGCCAGCAGTTCTTCGCTCACCACCAGATAAACATCGGTGTGACCGCCCTGCGAAGTGGCGAGCACCAAGGCGTGTGGAGGCGTGCCAAGTTGCCGATCGGCGCGGTCGAGTTCGAGGCCGGCCGCGCCACCGCCGATCAAACCGAAGTCGCCGATGATTTCGTCCTCGCCGATGCCTGCAAAGATGAAAGCGGCGCGGGGATGGAAGCTGTCGGGCAAACGGCGGTACGGCGCCGAAATGTCAAACCCCTGGGCGGTAAAGCCGGTCCCGGCGAGCATCTGCGGTGGGCGACCCTGGTGCCGCCACAGGCCGCCATATTCGCCGGTGAAACTGTGATAATACTCGCCGGACTCCGCCGCCCACGTGCGAATGCCACCTTCGTTGCGCCGTACTTCGATGAGCCCAGGCACCTCCGGGTGATAGGCAATCCGCCAGTACCAGCCGTTCGCCCCCATGTACATCAGCCGACCACCCTGCTGCTGATACGCCAGCATGGCGTCCCACATTTGCCGTGAATGATATTCGGGATGACTGCCGGTGAGGATCACTCGGTAGGGCTTGAGGAGTGCAAAACCCTGGTAATGTAGGTCTTCATCCGTGATGACATCGAACTCGTATCCCATAGCCTCAAGCCAGTCGGTGATATGGGTGTCGGCATTGAACTGCCACAGCGAAGAGCCATGACCGCCGAGGGCGGAAATGTGTTTCGGTTGCATGTTCAGGATCGGTCGCAGGCGGGACGAATAACACACACCCGAGCCATCCGTATGCGAGTCATAACACGAGGCGCCGTATTCGCGGTGTTCATTGAGAAAGAGCGCGTTCTGATCGAGAAGCGTCAGCCGACCGGCCACGAGTTCGATCAGACCTGCGTTGGTCCCCATATGCTCGTTGGCATAGGCCATATAACTCGCGGTGGGCAGCAAGAAGGCGATCTGTTTTTCTTTGCCCGGTGCCGGCTTCACGGCAAACGGAACGTAATCCTCCTCGTCGCCCGCTCTGAGGTGGGCGGCGTAGAGACCGCTCTTCAGCGTCGTCGGGATCGTCAGCGCGAAATCGACCTCCCAGCCGGCGTCGTAGAGATCGTCGTCATGAAAATGAATCGCGCCGTACTGCTCCGGCGCCTCCTGCCAATTCATCACCTCACCAGTCCAGTTGTACCCCTTCATGCCGCGGGCTGGCATGTTAACCACTGCGCCGTGCAGCAAGTTGGGTGAGGTGTCGGTCACCCGGAGCGAGCTGATATCACGCGAGAAGTCCCACGAGCCGACGACCGCGCTGCTGAGCTGCGTGGGCACGGGCCCCCTCTTGAGCATTTCCATCTCGGCGCGGCTCAACACGCGGTTGGCGAGGCGTGGGCTGTCAATCTTGCCGTTATATTTGCCGTCGAGCTTTGTCCTGCCCGTGCCGCTACGGAACGCGCCAAACATCAGCGAAGATTGGTTTCTACCGATCCCCGCGATCTTTGTCTTGGTGTGGACCTCAGCCGCGTCCGCAACAAGCGGATAGTGAACCAATGGCTCCTGATAGAGCGCGACCTCGTGCGTCTTGGCATCGTAGCTGACACCAACGAAATACCATTCGCGGGCGAGCAGGGGTTTGCCTGTGGTGATGGTTTCTTCGTTGCCATGGCCGTCACCGAAGACCAGACCGATTGAGCCGTCGCGTTCCGAGATCACCAGCGCCACACCGGACTTATCGCGGTCGCGGAACTTCGCCGTGAGGACTTGTCGCCCCTTCCCTGGGGTTGTCGGCCAAATCATTGCCTGTAAGGAAAAGTTTTCCAGGTTTTCCAGGAGTGGACTGCTGGGAATCATGACGTAGGAGCCAGCCTCAATAGTCTGCTTGCGCCCCTTGTAGGTTTTGCTCACCGGTGTCTTCACGACCTTCTCTTTGACGCCCGGTCCGGCGGGATTGGTATCGCCGCAGATGATGCGGACCACGTCCACAGTGTAGGTCGGTAGCTCGCAGTTGACCATGAATTGAATCGTTTCCCCTGGAGCTGCGCTCAGCTTGTCGCAGTAACCGGTAATCTTCATCTCTACCTCTTCGTTAAGCAGTTCCCTCTTTCTGGGAGCAAGCTGGGGGTGAGGGAACCTTTCTCGATGATCGGACCCAATCAATCCTGGAAGAGCGGCACTTTCGTCTTAGCGTAGGTGAGCTTGCGCGCCAGTTTGTCACCTGTGAAATGGAGGAGATCGAGGCCTCGCCAGGAGGTTGGCCGCCCCTTGACCTCGAGGGTACAGCGCCAACTGGCCATAACTTTCCCGGTGTCGGCGTCAACGAACAGGTCATCATCGATGAACTGCATCTTGCCAAACGCACCGGTGAACTGTGGCTTGAAGGCAGCGCGAATCGTCTCCTTGCCCTCGTTCCGCGTGCCGTTGAACTCGTCGTAAATGGCATCGTCGGCGAAGAACGACATCACGGCATCGAGATCGTTGCGGTTGAATGCATCCACGAATCGGGTGGTCAGCTCAACGAGTTGCTGGCGCTCCATGGGTGTCGGTCCTCCTTTGGGAGTTGAATTCCGTCCCCGACGGTTTGTCTCCGAGGCATGTGCAGCCGAGCCGGCTGCACTACCATCGCTCAATCAGATCTCCAGGAGATTCATATACTTGTTCAACCGCGCCTGAACTCAGTAGCATGCGCCATGCGCACGGAAATAAACGGGCGGCAGGGCAGTCGTGCACACAGCGCACGCTACGTCGATTGTGTACCAATGTCATTTGGTTCGATTGAGTCTCCTCCACTCCCGGTGGCACGGGCCGCTGGCCTGTGTAGGAGACGAATCTAGTCCAGATCACTTCCTGTGTACTTCTTCCAGCGACGCCGGAAGACTTCTCGCTCGGCGTCTTCAATCCTGGTGAACACTTGGCCTTTGAGCATCTTCACCGGCTTCCCCCGCTCACCGGTCAACTGCCCGAGGCTCCATTCCTGGTGCGGCTTCGTGCAGATCAGCACGTATTTGTCCTGCATGGGCTCGCCGCGGAACACATTCAGCACGCGTTGCAGCGCCGGGCTGTGATGACCGATCGGCTTTTTCTGGAATTCATCGACCACGTCTTGATCGTGCTTGCCGACTTTGTAGACCGTAAGCATTCTGCTTACCCCCCAAGTTCAGCTATTGGTTCATTGGCTCACTGGTGCATGGGTTCATTGTTCCGCCGGTCCAATCCTTACAGTGACTCGATGGCTCAATGACTCGATAATTCAATCGTTCTTCAGCCGCCCCCTTCTATCTGCTTCGGCTCTTGCTCGCAATCGGGACGACGTACCGGGCTGACAGTACGAACGCACTTCGCTAAGCTTGGGATACAGGGTTGTTGGCAACTGACCTATATTTCCCCTGACAACTCAAGAGAGACAAACTATCAACTTCCGTTGAGGCGCTTATGAACAAACTCAGTCATGTGGACGCCCAGGGGCGCGCGCGCATGGTCGATATCGGCGAGAAAGCAGTCACCGCTCGTGAAGCAGTCGCGACTGGCACGGTCCGCATGAGCCCGGAGGTGCTTCGCCTCCTCGTGGCCGGACAGATGCCCAAGGGCGATGTGCTGGCGGTCGCGCGTGTAGCCGGCATCATGGCGGCCAAGAAGACCCCTGAACTGATTCCGCTCTGCCATCCCCTGCCGATTTCCGCGGTGAGTGTGGAGTTCACTCCGCAAGAGGACGCGGGAATCCTCGCCATCGCAGCGCGAGTGCAAGTCGAGGGAAAAACCGGCGTAGAGATGGAAGCCTTGACCGCCGTGTCAGTGGCCGCGCTCACGATCTACGACATGTGCAAGGCGGCGGATAAGAGCATGGTCATCTCGGACATCTGCCTGCTGAAAAAAACCGGGGGCAAAAGCGGCACGTATGAGAGGTCCAGATGATTACTGTCAAACTCAAGCCTGGTCGTGAAGGACCGGTGATCGCCGGACACCCCTGGGTGTTCTCTGGCGCCATTGCCAGTATCACAGGCGAGGGGCCAGGGGGGTCCCTCGCTCAGGTCGTTGCCGCCGACGGGAACGCGGTCGGCATCGGCTACGTGAACCCGCGCTGCTCTATCGCGGTGCGGATGCTCAGCCGTCAGCTTGAAGAGATTGATGCCGACTTCATCCGTCGGCGTCTGGAGGCTGCCCTGGCCTTGCGGCGCGCCGTTGTACCGTCGGACACCACGGCTTATCGCCTGGTGAATGGAGAAGGTGACTTTCTCCCCGGTATAATTGTTGACGTGTACGGCCCTTTCATCGTCTGTCAGTACCTCACCGCCGGCGCTGATATCCTCAAGCCGCTGGTCGTGGAAGTGATGGTTCGTCTCTTTTCTCTGCAAGGGATTTATGAAAAAAGCGAAGGCGGGGTAAGACAAGAGGAGGGGCTGACGAACGCCACTGGTTTGCTGTGGGGCGAGGAGCCGCCGCCCCTGGTGGAGATTTGGGAGAATGGCTGTCGGTTTCTTGTCAATGTCCGCGGCGGACAAAAGACCGGGTTTTTCTTGGATCAACGCGAGAACCGCACCTTGGTCGGCACTATGGCGCCAGGCAAGCGCATGCTCAACGGCTTTGCTTACACCGGCGGATTTGGTGTGGTCGCCGCCAAGCATGGCGCCAATCACGTCGTCTCGGTTGACAGTTCGGAAGCCTCCTTACGGCTTGCCCGAAAAAATTGGCATGGAAATGGCCTGCCCGATACCCAAGGCGAATTTGTCCAGGCGGATATGTTCTCTTACCTGCGCGAGACCACTGAGCCTTTCGATCTCATCGTTCTTGATCCCCCACCGTTTATCCGTCGCCGTCAGGACCTCAAGGTCGGCATCACCGGCTATAAAGAGATCAATCTCCAGGCTTTGCGCCTCGTCGCCCCTGGTGGACAATTGCTCACCTTTAGCTGCTCTCAGCATCTGTCCACGTCTGACTTTTTCCAGACCGTCCTCTTTGCCGCGGCCGACGCCCGGCGGAACGTGCGCGTGCTCAAGCATCTAGGCCCGGCCGCCGACCATCCGGTGAACCTGGCTCACCCGGAGGGAGCATATCTCAAAGGGTTGTGGTTATGGCTAGGGGATTGAAATGTCGATGAATATATGAAAATATTTGTTGCCTATTTGCGTCTAAGATAGTAAGGACCTTAAACTATTCTCCTCGCTTGCAACCACCTATTCGTCATTGTTGACCGTTTCTGACGCCCTTGCCGTGGGGCAGTCTGAAAAGACTCTCTCTCTCAGGCAGGCGCTGTCAGGACTCATTAACCCTAACCTTCTTCTGATTCCTCCCCAGAAGAAGCTAAGAAAAGGAACACGACATGAGGGTTCGTCCTGCACGGCAGGAAAAAATGAAAACCAAGACGAAGCCGACCACGAAACGGGAACAAAGCCCAGCTCCGCGCGCTTCCCGCAAGGCAGAAACCAAAGGCAGTCCGGTTGTGACAGCCGAGGCAACTCCTAGTGAGGCGCCCCAGGAAGAGACCGTTCAAGTCACTCCAACTGCTCCTTCCCTGCTGGTTCCCGCCCCGGACTTCAAGCGTAGGGATATCACTCTACCTGACGGCACGGTCCGGCCGGGATGGGAGATGTGGATCGGCGATCACTGCTTTGGCCGCGCTGACAGCAAAGAGCTGTTGCTCGCCAGCTTCGAGCGTCTGCAGAGCCCACCTGAAAGCTTTCACTGGCGCGAGGTGCGCAACCGTATGCCGATGCGCGGCCGGCCGCGGCCTGTTCAGCAGCCTCAGGAAGAAAAAGAAGAACCCTGGGGTTGGGGCAAAAAAGAAGAAGAGCCGCTGCTCGAATCAGAAGAGGCCGAGGGCTTTCAGGAACTGTCCTGGGACACCCCAGCCTAACGTTAACAGGTCTCTCGGTCCGGGGTCTCTCGGTCCGGAGTCGATCAGTTCAGAGTTTCAGACTCTGAGCCTCTAGATTCCGAACTCTTAGACTCTGGACTCCGACCGTTTTCGCTCTCCCCTATTTGTTCTTCCCCTTAGCTAATCACCACTTCTTTAACTCCAGCAACTCCGCATGATCCGTCCAAGCGGAAATTCCGCAAACGGGAGTATCTGATGGACAAACGCATCGGCTTGATCGGCCTCGGCATCATGGGCAAACCAATGGCCCGCAACCTGCTCAAGGCCGGTTACCCTCTCACGGTCTATAGCCGCGGCCGGAGCACAGTTGAAGCTTTGCTGGCCGTCTCTTTAACGCCTTGGAAACGATGGGAGCGGGAGACGAGGGCACCCAAGCTCTCGTCAAAGTGTTGGAACAACTAGCCGGAGTGGCAGTGAGATTAGGTGAGATGAAGCGTGCGCGTAATTCCAAGGCCTGAATTTTTAAGGCCTTTTTGTTCCACCGCCTCTACTGGGGGTTCCGGGTGGGAAGATGAAGGGTGCCACCTACGCCGTAGGGGCTTGATTTATCAAGCCCTGGCGCGGGTCCGATAAATCGGACCCCTACATCCGAATTATGCGCAGTCTTCAGGTTAGATACACCTCCATCTCACTTTCGATACTGTCGATGCTGGTCCAGGTGACCAGATCGGCACGCCCGGTTGGCGTGAGACGGCGAAAATACATAACGCGCTGAGACCCAGCGCAGAGATCCATGCGTGGACCCACCGGGCAGCCGGACATGCAGGTCGCCTCATGGATCTCGACGCGATCGTTTACGCCTTTGTCGTGCACGAGTCGGGTCAGCTCGACCAGCAGCGCCGGTCCGTTGTATTCTTGCGGCGTCTCGCCCGTACGCACACGGACGGCAATCTGCTTCGCCGTACACTTGCTCTTGGTGCAGACATAAATATCAAGCCGCTTCTCACTCACCGTTGTGCCTCACTCGAACCGAGCCGTAGTTTCATTCCCAGCTTCGGTTTCCGGCTGACGGAAGAAAGTTACCAGGATCGCCAGAGCGGGATCGGCTCGGACATGATGCACGACCTGGGCATCCACCGGCACGATGGTGCCTGGCGTGAGCGGGTACGTCTCTCCGGCAACGTTCAAGAGACCTTTTCCCAGCAAGGCCTGAATCGTAATCGGCACCCTCGCCACGTGATCGGCTAGGAGCGTCGTGTCCCGCAGGCGGATGAGGACAAGTTTGCGCCACGGGTCGGAGAAGAGCGTCTGTACCTCGCGCTCCTTGCCTGGGCCGATTTCGCTCGGTAACACAATCGCTTCGCTCATGACGCTTCACTTTCCTCAGGCTGAGTTATGTGCAGGGAAGGAGGCAACAACTCGACAACAGCGGTCTCGATCCACACCGCGCGCCGGCCGCCGAGCTTGCGGATCGGATGCACGAACTCATACATCTGCACGGTCCGCTCGGTGTTACAGTAGCGGCAGCGCACCTGGCGTGGCGGCTCGGGTGGCACATAGACCTCGAATTCGCGACCGCGGTATTGGAGCAAGAGCTGCGCCACTCGCGCACAGCAGGGGTTTTCCTTGCCGACCATCCGCACGATTGCTGTCATCCGCATAGGCTGACCTCCTCCCGCGTAGTAGGGGCACCGCATGCTGTGTCTCTACCGCCTATTGCCGCAGAGGTTCTTCGATCATGCACTAGCACGTCTCCGCGGCAGAAGAAACCAGACCGCTGGACAAGAGGGGGGACAACAGCGTAAAGAGAATGCCCGTGAGCATGCAGAAACGATCCTCGCCCCTCAGTTCCCTTCCTCACGGAAAACAGCGCGCACCAGCTCGCCCTGCCGAGACGGGCGAAACTTCTCTCCGCTGGCTGACGGTGGGCGCATGGGGGTTGCCCCTGCTCCTGCTCCTGTCTTTCTTTGTGTTGGGCTTTGATGCCCCTCCGCTGGATTTCGCCTTGCGGGTCGTGTGCCTCGGTCTGGTGGCTGGTCTGAGTGGGATGTTGCTCTCTCAGGAAAAACGTCATGTTCAACAGACGCAAGAGGCACGCAGGATGGTCGGACAGTTCTTAGCGGCAGCCAAGGAGCTCTCTACTCTTGACCTCCCGACCCTAACCCAGCGCCTTGCTGACGAGATAGTGCGCCTGATTCCCTGCCACGGCGCGTGTGTCATCCTGCTGGACCCCCGTCGAGGGAGAGCCGAACACCTAGTGACGTCTGGTCGGTTTCCCATGCCGCAGGCAGGTGACCTGCCAATCCTGTTACCTGAGGAAGTGCGCCACGAGGTCATGGAACACGGCAGCGTAGTACTGAAGGACCCCCACGCGCTCCATACCCGACTCCGCTCGTTAAGGGTACAAGAGTTCGCCCAGCAGAATCTGCTGATCGCCGGGATAAGCCACCATCACCAGGAGGGCTTTCTCCTTCTGGCGGACAAACACTCTGGCGAGGATTTTCATGAGAGTGATATCCGCTTGCTCACTGCCGTCGCTGAACAGGCCGCGATAGCGATCGAGCACGCTCGGTTGTTTGCCGAAACGCACGACGCGCAGACCGAACAGCACGGTCTCTTGCAGGCGCTGATCAATGCCCAGGAGCAGGAGCGTAAACGCATGGTCGAGGAGTGGCATGACCGTCTTGGCGCGAAGCTCTTCGACATGTTGCAGGGCTTCCGCAGTTGCCAGACCCTCATCGGGCAGCGGGTGCCTGAAGGCAAAGAACGGTTCGAGCAACTCGCCGCCGACATCGACGACATGGCCGCGTTGGTACGCGGGTTCACCAACGAGTTGCACCCTTCGGTACTCGATGATTTTGGCTTTGTCGCGGCGCTGCGCGAGTACGTGGCTGGACTGCGCGAACAGGAGCCGTTTCACCTTACCGTGCAGGCGGAAGAAATCGATTCTCAGCTTCCCACCGAGGCCCATCTCACGCTTTTCCGCATTACCCAGGAGGCGCTGCGGAACATCCGCCAGCACGCCCAGGCTAGGAATGTACAGATCGCTTTCGTGCAGGAGCACTCCGGGGTCTCACTGATGATTAAAGACGATGGGCAAGGCTTCAACCCCGAGCAGTCACCGCAGGGACACTTCGGATTGTTGTATATGCGTGAGCGCGCCGAGGCCTGCGGCGGAACCTTCCGTGTGGTCAGCGCTCGTGGGCAAGGCACGGAAGTGCGGGTGAATTTCCCCGGAGGGAGTGGAGCCCCGACGCGCTGAATTCGCGCGTCTTCCTATCGAACAACGGCCAAACTCTCTTTTCTGCCAGTTGACAGTCTTCTTGTGGCCAGCGACAATGATTGCCACACAACTTATGCGGTGCGCATTTCTCTCCCGGGTAATCTGGCTGATTCTGGGAGCCATCTCGCTGAACGCAATCGTTCCTCTCCAGGCAGCACCTGCGACGCTCGCCCATTCCCTTCCTGTTCCCTCCGCCGTCATGGAGTCCTTTGGCGATGGAGATGAGGCACTCTTCCAAGTGATTTCTTCCATCTCACGAGAGTTCAGTCTCCAATGCGCCCGGCAGAGTAAACAGGTGCTTGCCTTGATCCACTCTTTCGGTTCTTATGCAGGTAATGGTGAACAAGCGTTGCGCTTGCACACCATTGTCGCGCAAGTTTTTTCTCCCCTACTGGTATCTTTCCCCCGCAAAGTCGCTCCTCCCGCTAGTGACAATGATCCCTTCTTGAGCTAGCTCGCGGGTCGTCTTTCTTCATCGCTGGGCGTCCAGTTCGTCCCTTTTGCCACAACCTCAACCTCAGAGATCAGGAGGGCTTTATGGATCTCGATCCGACCATGTGGGTAATCATTATTCTGGGCGCGACCGCGATTAGCGGCGCGCTCATGCTGTGGAGCACCGGCCGCAGTAAGAAGAAGCGTTAATCGCTTCTTCCGACCTGAACCGCGAATTTCTTCCCCCCGCGGACCTTCTCTGTGGAGGCCAGGGGGGAAGTTGACCACAGCAGCTTGGTATTTTATTCTCCGGCAACTATTCACGGCATTTTCTTGCGGCGGTTATATTGCTGGCAGGCGGTAGTACGGCCTGTGTCTTGCTCACTCGACTGTGCAGCTGTTTCTATCTAAGGAGGTTTGTCGATGCTTGAGTTGACCCTTGGGATCAGTGTCTTGGGCCTTGTCTTTGTCTTTCTGTTAGCGCGTTTCGTTCTGCGGGAAGGCACGGGCACGGACGCCATGCGCGCGCCCTCCACTGCCATTGTAGAAGGGAGTTTTACCCTGGCAGCGGGCCCTGGCATAGGGACGCGACCCTTGGGGGCGCCCCTTCCCTACTCTCATCCTGCCGACATGGTACTCTCGGGCCTCTTCCAGAGACCCTTCGCCCGCTTGGTAGGTGGTCTCGTGGCCTTCGTCCTGCTCTTTGCCGTCCCTTCGGTCTTCGCTAGCGAGAAAGACCTCATTTTACCCGACCTGGCTTCGGTGCGGTTCATGGGGATACCAGGCAACCAACTCCTCATGGTAGGGCTGTTAGTGTGCTTCCTCGGGCTGGCCTTCGGCCTGGTGATCTTCAACCAACTTAAGAACCTTCCTGTCCATCGGGCAATGCGAGAGATCTCGGAACTCATCTACGAGACCTGTAAGACGTACCTCATCACCCAAGGGAAGTTCATCCTCATGCTGGAGGTGCTCATCGGCACCATCATGGTCATCTACTTCGGGGTTCTGGAGAAGAACCCCGTAAACCAGGTGGTCATCATCCTGCTCTTCAGCTTGATCGGCATCGCCGGTAGTTATGGGGTTGCCTGGTTCGGTATCCGGGTGAACACTTTCGCCAACTCCCGCACGGCCTTCGCGGCGCTCGAAGGCAAGCCATTCCCCTGCTACGCCATCCCGCTCAAGGCGGGCATGAGCATCGGCATGCTCCTCATCAGCACGGAGTTGCTGCTGATGCTCTTCATCCTGCTCTTTGTTCCGCGAGACTACGCCGGGTCGTGCTTCATCGGCTTCGCCATCGGCGAGTCCCTGTGCGCCTCGGCGCTGCGCATCGCCGGCGGAATCTTCACCAAGATTGCCGACATCGGGTCGGACCTGATGAAGATCGTCTTCGACATCAAGGAGGACGACGCCCGCAATCCGGGCGTCATTGCGGACTGCACAGGTGACAACGCGGGCGACTCGGTAGGACCCAGTGCGGATGGCTTCGAAACCTACGGCGTCACCGGCGTGGCTCTTATCTCTTTCATTCTCCTGGCCGTCGATCCCGCCTACCAGGTGCAACTCCTCGTCTGGATCTTCATGATGCGCATCATGATGGTCATTGCCTCGGGACTCTCGTACCTCATCAACGAGGTGATAGCGCAGAACCGTTATGGCAACGCCGATAAGATGAACTTTGAGTCGCCGTTGACGCAGCTCGTATGGCTCACATCCATCGTGTCGGTGATCTTGACCTACGTCGTGTCCAAGGTCCTCATCGGCAATCTGGGAGACGGGGCACTCTGGTGGAAGCTCTCCACCATTATCACCTGCGGCACGCTGGCGGGCGCTGTGATCCCGGAGGTGGTCAAGGTTTTTACTTCCACCGAGTCTGCACACGTGCGTGAGGTCGTTACTTCATCGCGTGAGGGTGGCGCCTCGCTGAACGTCCTCTCCGGTCTGACCGCGGGAAACTTCAGCGCCTACTGGCTGGGCCTGGTCATCGTGGGCCTCATGGGCATTGCCTACCTGGTGAGCGGCGAGGGGCTTGGCACTCTCATGAGGAGTTCCTTCTCCATTAACCCTGCACCAGTGTTCGCCTTCGGCCTCGTCGCCTTTGGCTTTCTCGGTATGGGCCCGGTCACTATCGCCGTTGATTCTTACGGTCCGGTCACCGACAACGCGCAGTCGGTCTACGAACTCTCGCTCATCGAGTCGATCCCCAACATCGTACGGGAAATCAAGAAGGACTTCGGCTTCGTGCCGCAGTTCGAGAGGGCCAAGCACCACCTCGAAGAGAACGATGGCGCCGGCAACACTTTTAAGGCAACCGCTAAACCCGTGCTCATCGGCACTGCGGTGGTCGGCTCCACCACCATGATCTTCTCCATTATCGTGGTGCTGACCGGCCTCGAGGCTGGGAAGATGACCTCGCTCTCGCTCATGCACCCCCCCTTCCTCCTGGGTCTCATCACCGGCGGCGCGGTGATCTTCTGGTTCACCGGCGCCTCCATTCAGGCGGTCTCCACCGGCGCCTACCGTGCGGTGGAGTTTATCAAAGCCAACATCAAGCTGGAGGGCATCGAGAAGGCATCTACCGAAGACAGCAAGAAAGTGGTCGAGATCTGTACCATTTACGCCCAGCGGGGGATGCTCAACATCTTCCTCACCATTTTCTTCAGCACCCTCGCCTTCGCCTGCCTGGAGCCCTATTTTTTTATTGGCTATCTCGTCTCTATCGCGCTCTTCGGTCTCTTCCAGGCGCTGTTCATGGCCAACGCCGGCGGCGCGTGGGACAACGCCAAAAAGATTGTCGAGGTCGAACTCAAGGAGAAAGGGACAAGCCTACACCGAGCGACCGTTGTGGGAGACACTGTGGGCGATCCCTTCAAGGACACGTCCTCGGTAGCGATGAACCCGGTCATCAAGTTCACCACCCTCTTCGGTCTTCTGGCGGTGGAGCTGGCTATCACGATGGACCGGAGCGTTTCTCTGATGCTGGCGGGACTCTTCTTCCTTATTTCTCTCATCTTCGTTTGGCGGTCCTTCTATCGCATGCGTATCACAACCAGCGAGACCGCCACTGCCGCCGAGAGCAAGGTCGCCGCTGCTGCCCAACACTAAAGAGGTCTGGGAGGGTGGGCGCTGCTCACCCTTCTCTTTCTGCTGATTCCCACCCTTACGGATTCCCAGCCATACTCGCTCTCTAGTTTGAGATTTTGCCAGCCGTTCTGTTTGACCCAGCCAGGGAATTCTCGTATACGTGCGTAGCGGTTGCCAAACCGCCACTGGCGCACGCCGTGCGCCCCCACAACTGCATAAGGAGCAGGACGCATGCAATTTCATCTTTTCGTTTACGCCACCGTTGGCCGCCGTCACGAACTCGAAGCCGGCATGGCTGGGCAGCGGCCCGAGTTGTACCAGCGCATGCTCGATGAGATCGCCGAATACACACGCTTTGCCGATGAGTCTGGGTTCGCTGGGTTCGGTCACCCTGAACATCACCTGCAGATCGAAGGCTTCGAGGCGAGCAATGAGCCTGGGCTTCTCTCGATGTGGATCGGACAGCACAGTAAACGGCTGCGAGTGAACATGGTCGGTTGGGTGGCGCCGACGCACAACCCCGTGCGCGTGGCCGAATACACCGCCACGCTCGATCACATGCTCAAGGGTCGGTTGGGGGTTGGGTTTGTGCGTGGTTATCAGGCCCGCTGGGTACACAACTTCCGCATCCGCCCGGACCTCAACGCGGTTGGCGACTGGAACCGTAACAGCCCGGACGACGACATGAACCGCGAATACTTCACCGAGTTCGTGGACATCGTGCTGATGGCGTGGAAGAAAGACACTTTTAGTTATCAGGGAAAGTATTGGACGATTCCGCCGGCGGACTTCGTCAACCCGCATGTCCACCCAGTGTACACTAAGTACGGGCAGGGCGTCGATGAAAACATGCGCATCCGCGAGATCGGCATCGCGCCCAAACCCCTCCAACGCCCGCATCCGCCACTCTACGGCGGCTTCACGCATAGCCTGCGGACCGCACTCTTCTGGGCACGTTATGGCGGCAAACCGATCGTGCTGGCGTCGGATCTGGAGTTCTGCCAGCGGCTGTGGAGTGCGTATCGCGACGAAGCTGTGAAGCACGGTCACAACATCCAACCCGGAGACGAAGCTGCCTGGGGAGGAGCGTTAGTGGTGGCCCCAACCCAGGCAAAAGCGCAGGAATGGGCGCAAGATGTGAGATGGATGTGGGACGAGTGGCTCCTGCCATTCGGTCAGGGTCACCCGGAGTGGCTGGTTGGCGACCCGGACTCGATCTCTCGTCGGCTTGACGAAGCCAGCAAAGCGATTCCCATCAAAGAGTGTTTCCTGCTCATCCCACAGGGCATTCATGACCGCGAGCAGATCCTCACCTCGCTCGACCTGTTCGCCAACAAAGTGATGCCGCGGTTCACGGATTAGGAGAGCAAAAGCGGAATGATGACGCTGCGGCAGTTTGCCGCAAAACCGGAAAGCATTCCGGCGACGACGTCCTGGTACCTGGCCGACCTGGGTGAAGCGCGCGGCAAACAGGAACTCTTCACTAAACAGTCGCCGCAGCGGCTCAAGATCCTGCGCGAGCACGCACTCATCGAAAGCGCCGTCTCATCAAACCGCATCGAGGGTGTCGAGGTCGAGCAAGTCCGCATCGGCACCCTGGTCTTCGGTAAACCACGCCTGCGCGACCGCGACGAAGAGGAGGTGCGTGGCTACCGCGACGCCCTCCAACTCATTCACGAGCAAAGCGCAAAACTTCCAGTATCGGAAGCTACTGTCCGCCAGTTGCACCGCCTGACACGGGGTGACATCTGGGATGCCGGACAATACAAGGAGAAAGACAGCGACATTATCGAAAAGTATCCGGACGGTCGCGAGCGCGTGCGCTTCAAAACGGTTCCAGCGGTTGAGACCGCCACGTGCATGCGAGAGTTGATCGAGAGATGGCACGACTGCCTGCGTGAACGCTGGATGCATCCGCTTATCGCTCTGGCTGCTTTTAATCTCGACTTCTTGTGTATCCACCCCTTTCGGGACGGCAACGGGCGCGTGTCGCGATTGCTGCTTTTGCTGCAATGCTATCACCTTGGCTACGAGGTAGGGCACTACATCAGCCTGGAGCGCCTCATCGAACACAACAAAGATCGCTACTACGAAACGTTGGAGCAGAGTTCACAGGGCTGGCACGAAGGGAAGCATGATCCGTGGCACTACATGAACTACGTGCTTTTCATTTTGAAGACGGCGTATCGCGAGTTCGAGGAGCGGGTCGGGCAGACGGCATCCCCCAAAGGAGCCAAGACTGCGCTCGTAACTAACGTCATCGTTCGGGTTGCTGGTCCCTTTCGGGTCGCCGACATTCGAAGAGAGTGTCCAGGAGTCAGCGTTGATTTGATCCGGCAGGTATTGAAGAAATTACGCTCCGCCGGGCAGATTGAATGTCTGGGCCGTGGGCAAAATGCGGAATGGAGGAAGACAAATAAATGGGAAATGGGTAATACCCAGTCTAGTAGGTAGCGAATTAGGTAGTAAGGTGCAGGGGGCGTTTTACGCACCACTCAACCTACAGCGGTTCTCACTCGGATGTGCCCTTGTGCCTTGGTGGCGCGGCCATCTTGGCCGCGTTGCCGATCATTCAGGCAAGATGCCTGCACCACCACTAGGACTCATTCAATCGAGAACCACCCTAGCTCACAGGAGACTTATAACTTGACTGTCTGCGCAGGCCAGGCGTAAGCCGACTGTTTGGCGGCCTGGTAATTCGCATCCAACTCTGGCTCCAGCAAAAGAATTGTGGCGATGCGGCGGGCCATGTCTCTGACCTCCCGTGCCTCGTCCGCTGTAAGTGACCGGCCCAGTAGAGCGCGCTCACGGTAGCTCAGCCATTTCTTCATCACCTGATAGCCGCCAATGGTGTAGTCCCACACCCTGGTCGGCACCTTCTTCCAATAGGCGAGGTTGTTCAAGTAAATGTCACAGGTGGTCTCGCCCAGGCTTTGTAGGGGCGCACAGCTGTGTGCCCCTACACCAGCATCGCAACAATGTCCATTGGAATTGCATTAGGAGGCAATCTTCCTGCCAGTTGTTCCACAGCGCCTGGTTGAGTTTTTCGCGAGGGG
The DNA here is from genome assembly GCA_041487975.1 of Binatia bacterium. Lineage (GTDB taxonomy): Bacteria > Desulfobacterota > Binatia > Bin18 > Bin18 > JACQEL01. The sequence continues at coordinate 17,386 of JBGPOI010000005.1, forward strand.
TAAGCATAGTGTCCCTTCATACCATGTGTGGAATCACCTTGCATCTCACTAGAAGGACGTGAGGGTTCGCGCTTTGGGCGGGGCGCGAAGCCGAACCTCGCTAGACTTATCTGTCCCTAAGATGATACCACGGTCCGTAAACTACTGAGGAGGCACCATGGAGTCGGAGCAGCGGAGCGGATTTTTTTACGGTTGGGTGATCGTCGGCGCCGGGTTGGTCCTGAGCCTCATCATGTTCGGCGTGGTCGATGCCTTCGGCATCATGTTTAAGCCGATTGCCGAGCAGTTTCATTGGGACCGTGGCACGATCTCGGTAGCCTCGATGATTAACTGGATCAGCTTTGGGCTGGGCAACCTGGTGTTTGGCACCTTGAGCGATCGCTTCGGTTCCCGACGGATATTGATTGTCGGCGGTCTTCTCTTCATCACTGGAACACTGTTGCTGAGCCAGATCCAGTCCCTGTGGCAACTCTACTTGTGCTTTGGCGTGGTGATGGCGTTGGGTCGATCAGCGGCGGGAGTTCCTCTAACGGCTCTGATCACAAAATGGTTCACGCGCAATCAAGGCTTAGCGCTGGCGCTCGCGCAGTCCCAGAATGTCGGACCGGCGGTCTTTGCTCCTCTCTCCGTCTTCTTGTTAGCCGGCTACGGCTGGCGGGGGACTTATGTATGGCTCGGGCTGGGCGCTTTGCTGATCATCCCGATGGCTTTGCTTATGCGGGATCATTCCACCGGTAAGACTCCGGAGCGTTCCTTGTCCCCGGGAGTACGGTCTCCCTCTCGCCTAACCTCGCCCGCGCCCCTGGCCGGTATGAGCCTGAGTGAAGCCGCGCGGACGCGGGCGTTCTGGACGCTGAATCTCATGGTCTTGGGCTGCTGCGTCTGTCACTCGTGTATTTTACTGCACGGCATTAACCACATGACCGATGTCGGATTAACCGCTTCCGTGGCGGCCCGTGTCTCCGCCACTATGGCGCTTTGCGGCATGGCGGGAAAAATCACCAATGGTCTGTTAGCGGACAGAATCGGCGCGAAATGGGCGATTGCCGGGTTCTTGGGGCTGCAAGCCATCATGATCCCCTTTTTCCTCGAAGCCCACAGCGCTCCCTCCTTCTTCGCCTGGGCGGTCATCTTCGGCTTTGGCTACGGTGGACCGATGCCGGTTTACGCCATGCTCTTCCGTGAGTATTTTGGCACGCGGTCGATTGGCGCGATCCTCGGCGTGTTCTTCATGATCGCCGCGCTCGGTATGGGCTCAGGCGGGCTTATGGGTGGCGTGATGTACAACCTGTTCGGAAGTTACGCGGTGCCGTTTCTCACTAGCACCGGCACGGGCATCATCTCCGCTTTGCTGGCGCTGACGTTGCCTGCGGCGAAGAGGGCGGAATCGACGGTCACGCCGCACCTGGTGTTGCAGCCGAGCTAAATCAAACCATAGGAGATTTGTACACGGGCTTGCCTGAACTCCGTAGCGTGCGCTATGCGCACGAAGATAAATCGGCGGCGCTGCAGACGTGCGCACAGCGCACGCTACTCCTGTCGAAGCTCCGCGCAGGGTGCATTACATGCACCATTTTCAGTGGTACACAGAGCGCACCCTACGGAAACCGTCCTCCCGACTTATTACCCGGTTAATTTGTGGCTCCTGCCAGGCTTGTTATGCACCCCCCACGCACCCTCTTCTACGGTTGGATCGTCACCGCATGTGCGTTTCTCGTGCTCTTTCTCACCTATGGGGTGCAGTATTCGTTCGGCGTCTTTTTACCGGCCATGCTTGACGACCTGGGCTGGCAACGAGCTAGCCTGGCTGGCGCGTTTTCCCTCTACATCATGATCTATAGCGGCTGTAGCTGGCTGAGCGGACGATTGACCGACACGAAGGGGCCACGCGTGGTCATCGCCGTGGGCGGAGCACTGTTAGGGAGCGGCATTATCGCCACGAGCAGGATGTCGGCGGTGTGGCACCTCTACCTCTTCTACGGTCTGGTCGCAGCCCTGGGCATGAGCACGGCCTACATCCCGTGCAATACCACGGTGGTAAAATGGTTCCAACGCAAGCGCGGGTTGGCATTGGGCCTGGCCTCCAGCGGCAGTAGTTGCGGGATTCTGACGTGCCCGCCGCTCGCCTCGATCCTCATTGCCCGTTGGGGCTGGCGTCCGGTCTATCTTTCTTTTGGGGTGGCGATTTTCGTTTGCCTCAATATCCTGGCGCGTTTCATGGTTCGCAGTCCTGAGTTGTTGGGCTTGGCGCCTGATGGAGACCCGCTCCCGACTCCGGCGGGAGATCACTCTCGCGTCAGTGCCATATCCGGACCTGTCCTGACCGGCTGGACGCTGGAAGCGGCCTGGACGCTTCCGTCTTTTTGGCTGCTGGGCGTGGTATTCGTCATCATGGTGTTGACCGTACCCGTGCCTTTCGTCCATATTGTCGCCTTTGCCCGCGACCTCGGCTTGTCTGCTTCGCAAGGCGCTTTCGCAGTCAGTATCATGGGCCTGTGCGCATTTTGTGGGAGCCTGTCGTTGGGGCCGCTCTCCGACCGGCTTGGACGCAAGCAAGGGCTGTTATTGAGTCTGACGCTGCAAGTAGTCGCCTTTTTGCTGTTTCTTTCCACGCATAGCCTGGGGATTCTTTATCTCGGAGCGGCGGTGTTTGGCTTCTTCTACGGGGGGATGGCGACATTGTTCCCCGCTCTGATCGGAGACTTCTTCGGCCGGCTGCACGCCGGCGCGATCACCGGCTTTCTCTTTGCCGGCGCGGGCATCCTAGGCGCCTGGGGGCCGATGATTGCCGGCCATCTGCGCGATGTCACCGGTAGCTATCATCTTGCCTTTATATGCGGCGCCATGACCAGCGCTATAGCGTTGCTGCTCTTCTTGGTTACGCCCAAACCTCCCCCTTACTCCGGCCGTTGAAAGAAGAGCGGTCGAGACGTAGCATGCTCCCTCGCGACAATTGTCCTTTCATGAAAAGCTGATCGCTGTCGGAAAGAAACGCTCATGCGCTGCCCAAACTGTGGGAGTGAAAATCGCCAAGGCGCAAAGTTCTGCGACGAGTGCGCCGCGCCGCTGCCGCTGCGCTGCCCAAACTGTGGGAATGAAAATCGCCAAGGTGCAAAGTTCTGTAACGACTGCGCCACCCCCTTGAAGGCGGGAGAAAGGGAGAAACGGAGAAAGGGAGAAACGGAGAAAGGAGCAACTATCGGTTCGGACTCTAAACTCCAGACTCTAGACCCTTCTAGACTCCGGACTCCGGACCCCGGACTGTGGACTCCTCCGCATTTGGCTGAACGCATTCTAGCCGAGCAGGCGGCCATGGCAGCCAGAGGCGCTCCCGATGGGGAGCGCAAGACTGTGACCGCCCTCTTTGCCGATATCAAAGGCTCCATGGAGCTTATCGAGGATCTTGATCCCGAAGAGGCCCGCCACATCATCGACCCTGCCCTCAAGCTGATGATGGACGCCGTGCATCGCTACGAGGGCTACGTGGTACAATCCACCGGCGATGGCATCTTTGCGCTTTTTGGTGCCCCTATCGCCTGCGAAGACCATCCCCAGCGCGCCTTATATGCGGCCTTGCGCATGCAGGAGGACAGCAAGCAGTACGCCGAGAAATTGCGGCGGGAAAAGGGATTGAACCTGCAGATTCGCGTCGGGTTGAACACCGGCGAAGCCGTAGTGCGCTCGATCCGTAGAGACGATCTGCACACGGAGTATACGCCGATTGGCCACTCCACCAGCCTGGCGGCACGGATGGAGAGCCTGGCGACGCCAGGCTCGATTGTGGTCACCGAACAGACGCAAAGGCTGGCCGAAGGCTACTTCGAGTTCAAATCTTTGGGCGCCGCTCAAGTCAAAGGCGTCAGCGAGCCGGTGTACATCTATGAAGTGCTCGGCGTCGGACCACTCCGCACCCGTTTACAAGTGTCGGCGAGCCGAGGATTGGTGCGTTTTGTCGGTAGGCAGAGCGAGATCGCGCAGATGAGCCAGGCGCTGGCACAAGCCAGAACCGGACAGGGACAGATCATCGCGGTCAGAGGAGAACCAGGAGTCGGCAAATCTCGTTTGTTCCATGAGTTCAAGGTGACCTCACAACGTGGCTGTCTGGTCTTGGAAACTTTTTCCGCCTCCCTCGGCAAGGCCTATGCCTATCTCCCCCTCATCGAACTATTGAAGGATTATTTTCATATTACTTTGCCAGATGATGAGCGAAAGAGACGGGAGAAAATTACTGGCAAGGTGCTCACCTTGGATCGCGCCCTCGAAGACACCTTACCCTACTTTTTCGCCCTACTCGGGATCTCTGAGACGGGTTCCTCTCTGCCGCAGATGGACCCCCAGGTCAGACGGCAGCGCACTTTTGCCGCCATCCTGCGGCTGCTGCTGCGCGAGAGCCGGAACCAGCCCCTCATCCTTATCTGTGAGGACTTGCACTGGATCGACAAAGAGACCCAGGCGTTTCTCACCTTGCTGTGCGAAAAAATTGTCACAGCCGGCATCCTGCTATTGGTCAACTACCGCCCTGAGTACCAGCAGGATTGGAGCAACACGCCGCACTGCACCCAACTGCACTTGCATCCCTTGGGACATGGCGAGGCAGAGGAGATGCTCACGGCCCTGCTGGAAGAGAAAGTAGGAACGCCTGGCCAGTGGAAAAATCAGGCCGAAGCTGCGCCTCTGCAAGAACTCAAACAACTCATTCTCGCCAAAACGGAAGGCAACCCCTTCTTCATGGAAGAAATCGTCCAGGCCTTAGTCGAGGAGGGAGTTTTGCTGCGCAGTCGTGGGGTACGAGTGACCGGCCGGTCGCCTCTCCCGACGGCCCTGCACATTCCGCCCACCGTGCAAGGAGTGCTGGCGGCGCGCATCGACCGGCTTGCTCCGGAAGAAAAAGTCTTGCTGCAAACACTGGCGGTTATCGGCAAAGAGTTTTCTTTGAGTCTGCTCACGCAGGTGGTAGAGCAAGCAGAAGACGATCTGCAGCGGCTGCTCGCTCGCTTACAGAGAGCCGAGTTCATCTACCAGCAACCGGCTCTCCCGGAAGTGGAATACACCTTTAAGCACGCGCTCACGCAGGAAGTGGCGTACAACTCGCTGCTCATGGAGCGACGGCGGTTGCTGCACGAACGCACGGCACGGGCTATCGAGGCGTTATGGGACCAGCAGTTGGAGGAGCATTACAGCGCGCTGGCGCATCACTACAGTCACAGTGGGAACACGCAAAAAGCGCTGGACTATTTGCTGCGAGCAGGACAACAAGCGATCCAGAGGTCGGCGAATGGGGAGGCGATCAGTCAGTTGACTACCGCGTTGGAGTCGCTCAAGACCTTGCCGGAGACTGTGGAACGAAATCAACAAGAACTCAGTTTGCACCTCGCCCTGGGCATACCACTGGTAGTGACCAAAGGGGTCGCCAGTCCAGAGGTAGGAGAAACTTATAACCGGGCGCTCGAACTCTCCCCGCACCCGCACGAGCCCGCGCTGATCTTCCCGGTGCTGCGGGGATTGTGGAATTTCTACGAAGTGCGCGGCGCACTGCACACGGCCCGTGATCTGGGAGTGCAACTGCTCGACCTCGCGCAACGCGGACCAGATCCGGCTCTTCTGTTGGTCGCGCATGGCACCCTAGGAGACACCTTATTATGGCTGGGAGAATTCAGCGCCGCTCAATCACACGCGGAACGGGGCAGCGCCCTCTACAACCTCCAACAGCATCGCTCTCTGGCTTTTCTGTACGGCGGTCATGACCTCGGGGTGTCATCCCTCCTGTGGATGGGTTTGGCGTTGTGGCATCTCGGGTATCCTGACCAGGCCCGCAGTAGAATGCACGAGGCACTCACTCTTGCGCAAGACTTGTCTCACCCTTACAGTCTCGCGCACGCGCTGAGCTTTGCCGCCATGCTGCATCAGTTCTGCGGGCAGAGACAGGCGGTGCAAGAGCGGGTAGAAATGGCGATTGCCTTCTCGCGCGAGCAAGAGTTTACCCTCTATCTGGCGATGGAAACGGTCCTGCACGGCTGGGGACTGAGCGGAGAAGAGCGGAGAAGAGCGGAAGGTATTGCGCAAATGCGCCAGGGCTTGGCGTCCTGGCGAGCTACAGGGGCAGAGCTGTTGCGGCCCTATTATCTCGCCTTGCAGGCTGAGGCGTACGGGAAGATGGGACTTCCCGCGGAAGGGCTGACCCAACTCGCCGAGGCTCTGACCGCTCTCGAGAAAAGCGCCGAGCGTTGGTGGGAGGCAGAATTGTATCGGCTGAAAGGCGAGCTAAAGCTCGCCGAGTCTAGCGTCCAGGGTCTAGCGTCTAGTGTCCAAAAGGACGCTGAAGAATGTTTTCAGAAGGCTAGCGAGATTGCCCGCCGCCAAGGCGCGAAGTCCTTGGAGTTGCGGGCGGTGATGAGCTTGAGCCGGTTATGGCACAGTCAGGGCAAGACCGGAGAAGCCCGGCGGATGTTGGCGGCGATCTACGACTGGTTCACTGAGGGGTTTGACACAGCAGATCTAAAAGAAGCAAAGGCTTTATTGATAGAGCTATCAGACACGGCCGGGCCGGCTGTGCCACCATACTCAAACGCCTAAAGCTTTGGCGGCACAGGCCGCTGGCCTGTACGGGAAGAGGAGGATCTCTCATGAAAGTCATCGATGGTGACAGCCATTTCATGGAGCCGTTGGACCTGTTCGAGCGCTACAGTGATCCTGCGTATCGCGACCGGATAATGCGGGTGGCAAAAGACCCTGTTACCGGCGCGCAGAGTTTGCTCGTCGAGGGGAGAACCCTGCACCTCGTCAATGTGGATGAACTGCTGGCCGCGGTCGTCGGCTACGGTCAGAAAGAAACAGGTCACGACCTGAGCAACTTCGACCGCTACTTGATCTTCAGTGCTGATTGGCAGGACATGGATAAACGGGTGCGCTTTCTCGACCAGGAAGGGATCGACGGTCAAGTGATCTACCCCACCCTGGGTCTGCTGTGGGAAGGCGGCGTTGACGATCCCTCCGTCGCCGATGCCCTGTGCCGGGCGTATAACACCTGGGCATTTGAGGTGTGTGCGTCTCACCGGGACCGGCTCTTTCCCGCAGCCCACATCTCGTTACGCGATCCGCCCCTGGCCGTGCGCGAGTTGCAACGAGTTGCCAAGCTGGGCTGCCGCACGATTTTTGTGGCAGCCGCGCCGGTCAACGGCCGCAGCTTTGGCCATCCCGACTTCGATCCGGTGTGGGCCGTGGTCCAAGACCTCGACTTGAGTGTCGGCATCCATCTCGTCGGACATCGTCACTACACCGGCAGTGAGTGGTACCGGGATCGCGACCCCGGGTTCATGTTCGTGACCATGAATGTTATTCAAGACCCCCGCATGGCACTGACTACCATGGTATATGACGGGGTCCTTGAACGTTTCCCCAAGCTGCGTGTGGCGACGATCGAAGCCATGGCCGGCTGGGTGGGCGAGTGGCTGGAGCGGCTCAATTACCGCTTCAAATATATGAAGCACACCTCGCAGATGAAGCGGTCAGCCAGTGAGTACTTTGCGCGCAATATCTGGATCAACGGCGACCCTGAGGAGAAGATGTTGCCACTGATCGTGCAGTTTGCCGGGGATGAAAAGTTCTTTATCGGATCAGACTATCCCCACGCCGAAGGCTTCGTACAGCCAATGAAGAAAGCACGGGAATTGCTCGCCGGCTTACCTGCTTCCTCGGTGGACAAGATCCTCGGAGAGAACGCGAGGAAATTTTTCGGGATATGACAAAGAAGGCTATTGGCTTTTGGCTCTTAGCTATTAGCAGAACAAAGACAAGGGGCTTTAAGCCCCTTGTTTCCCTATGATGTAGGGTGCATTTATGCACCATCTCAAAGGTGCGCAGAGCGCACCCTACAAAAGCTAACAGCTAATTGCTAATTGCTGACTGCTGGTGGAGGGATTGGTGCAGAGGGGTCAAAAATGACGCAACAACTTGCGAGACTGATTGATCTACCAGCATTAGCAGGTTTCTTGCGAGAGCGCCTTCCCCGACAAGAGGGCGAACTGGTTGTTGAGAAACACGAAGCTGGATTTTCCAACGAGACGTTTTATGTCTCCTGGGGGCCAAAGCACTGGGTCATGCGCCGGCCTCCCCGCGGCGACATTCTCCCGACTGCGCACGATGTGCTGCGCGAGTACCGCGTGCTCTCCGCCCTGGCGCCGACCGGGGTGCGCGTGCCGCGTCCCGCGGTTGCCTGTGAAGATCGGTCAATCATTGGCGCACCGTTCTATCTGATGGAGCGTGTCGCTGGCGTCGTTATCCGCGACGCCTTGCCGACTGAGTTTGACGCCGCGCCTGATCGGCGGCGCATTGGTGAGGAATTAATTGACGCGCTGGTGGAGTTGCATGCAGTCGATTGGCAATCCACTGCTCTCACCAATATAGGCAAGCCCCAGGGATTCCTTGAGCGCCAGCTACGGCGCTGGATCGGCCAGCTTGATCTCACTCTGCCACATACCCGCCAACTGCCCGGCATCCACGCAGTAACCAAATGGCTGCAAACGCACCTGCCGCCGCAAGGCGGAGCCGGTGTGGTCCATGGTGACTACAAGCTGGACAACGTCATGTTCGCCGCTCATCCACCCACCAGGCTCATCGCTATCTTCGACTGGGAGATGGCCACTCTGGGCGATCCCCTGACCGACCTTGGTTGGCTCATCGCTTACTGGGGGGCGACTGGTGACCCGCCGGATCCCGAACCGAAAGGAAGCAACTACATTACTGAGCAACCAGGCTTTCTCTCACGGGAGGAGATGATCGCCCGTTATGAAGAGAAGACGGGCCGCAAGATGACCTATTTCCCTTTCTATCACTGCCTGGCAGTGTGGAAGCAAGCCATCATCCTTGAAGGGCTCTACCGGCACTATCTGGAAGGGACCGCGGCTAACCCCAAGGCAGCCGAGTTCGAGTGGAAGGTGCCGCAACTGGTGGAACGGGCCCACCGTATTATCGCTGCAGCGTAGAAGGTGTGGAGATCCACGATCACACCTTTCTCAACTTGCGTTAGTTCGTCGTGATGCTCAGTCCCGCTGCCCCGATGAGCAGCCCCGTCGGACTGTTGAGCCCTTGCCGGATGCGGAAAAACACCCGGTGGTAGTACGGATCAAGCGTGACCGGTTGGCCCTGCCCCTGCGCAAGAACGGTAAAGTAGTGGACAGCGTTCGCGTCCAGGTGCAGGCTGAGGGAGGGGACGAGCGAAGAGATACACTGCGCCTGCGCGTTCGTCTCACATACCCAGAGCGTGTAGGGCAGCCCACCATAGCCCCAATCGGTATCCAGCGTGATCGTGACATCGCCGCTGGTGACGCTGTTCACTGTGGTGAGGGAGAACGCACCGGTTCCGCTGGGGCCGCCGGTATGCACCACATCATCATTACTCAGCGTGGCCGTCGAGATGGCAGGATCGGGCGTCGCGGTGGCCGTCCAGGTCGTCCCGAACGTGTTGAACGATGCCTTAATGACGGGCGCTGCGGCGTTGGTGCCGTAGAAGTTGAGAATCCAATTAATCGGGATCTGCGTTTGATTGAGGTTCAGACACACGGCAAAGCGCGCCGTTTGCCCCGGTTGTATATCGGAAGGGATATTCCACAGTCCTGCCGGGTTCTGGTAATTAAACGCCGGCTGGGGAGAATACTGTGGCGGGTTCTCTATCGGCCACGTTCTGCGCGATGAACGTACCAATGTTCTTGATGTATGCCCAGGCGCACGCACCTTGCCCCGCGACCACGGAGTGGAACGCTGGGAACACTTGCACGTCCAAGTCGGTCGCGTTCTGGCCGTATACGGAGTCATAGCCAGGGACGCCGCCAATTTGCCCGTCCCCAAGGAAACGCTGCACGTCAGCCATAGGCTTTCCGGACCCGTTAGAACCGAGTCCCGTTTGAAGCATTCCAACAATGTACCCGCCATCATCAACGAGGGGTGAGCCCGAGTCCCCACTCTGGAAGTTGTTCGACGCGGCGGGATTGTCGGAAATCAAGAATATTTGATTGGTTAGCGTGTCCAACTGCGACGGGCACCCATTGGGGGCACCTATAGTCGTCCCGAGTTGGGAAATGTGCGCCGACCTCAGGTGTGTTCCGGTATTTGCGATGTCCGCAGTCACGGCAGTGACGTGCGCGCCAGCGACCGGATCGCGCTGCCCGTTGAAGGAGTTGTACATCTCCAGTTGCTTGTCCATTTCCGGATTCACGAAGTCCTTCACGGATAGGTCCCTGTCCACTGCGTTGTTGTCCATCGCTGCAATTGCTACGTCCAGCACGACCGCTTGCGGCGTCGCTGCTGCCAGCGAGTATCGTTGTACCCAGCCAATAAGGTCGTCTGAGGTCCCAGGATTGGGCGGTTGAAAAATCTGGGTATCTGGTGAGGAATACCGAGACACCTGCCAGAGCGGAGTGCCCCCTGGACCAGGAGGGTAGTGAGACTGCACCCCGCACGTTAAAGGGTAGAGGCAGTGCGCCGGAAAAACAATCCACGGGTCCCCGTGCACCAGCGCCACCGTAGTCATGGTGCATGTTGGCATAGGAACGTCTGCTGTCTGCGCGAAGGCAAGGCCTCCGTGAAACGGACGAACCTTTTGCGTCGCGGTGCGGTGGAGGTAGTTCTGCATTCCCATGAACGGCTCTGTTTCGACGGGCAGTCCGTCAACCGTAGTGGGGGTTTCCCCGTGCTGTGGGAGTACTCCTAGTATAATGCCATTGACACCGATCCCGACGCTCATGACTCCTGGTATCTTCTGGAGTTCGTCTCGATGACGATCGTAGATTTCTAGCGCCTCTTTCCACGGAATGCCATTGATCTCAGTGACACCCATTTCCGGCGCACCGTCCACGCACCCGCCTGGGCCCCAGTGCTGCATGGGACCACAGCTACCCGGCAATGTCTCCGGCATGGGCCCTACCGGGTCTAACTGGAGATTGGGCACTCCCGGCGGCGGTGGGAGCGGCCGTGGTATCTTATCAAGCGAATTTTGCTGTGCGTAGATGCGCGTACCGATGCATGCGACCATCACAAAGAGTAATAGTATGGCGATACGGCGATACATGTGAAACTCCCTCCTTTGCGAGACACTCCTCTGCCTTCCTCTTTGCCCTCAGATGAGGTGTTTCTCGTTTGCAATATAGGAGGTTCGTGCTGCAACTGGCTCAGTATGAACGGTAAATCTCGCGCGCTTGCAACACCCGCCCCGTTCGCCCTGAGCTTGGCGAAGCCTGCCCTGAGCCTAGTCGAAAGGGATGAACGCGGTGGTTCCCGCACTTCGTTTAGGCAGCCAACCCGTGCCGTTTCAGTTTGCGGTAGAGGGTCACTCTGTGAATACCGAGGCGAGCGGCGGCTTGAGCAAGGTTTCCGTTCGCCTCGGCAAGGGCTTGACGAATGAGTGCGAGTTCAGTCTTTCGCAAAGAGCCGGTGGGCGCAGCAGCACTCTCGCGCGCCGCCGTGACGATCTCCTGGGGTAATTCCGCGGGAGTGATGACTGTTCCCACCACCAGGTGCGCGGCGCGCAGCAACACGTTCTTGAGTTCCCGCACGTTGCCTGGCCAGGCATAATGGTTCAACAGGACCGAGGCCTCGGCAGTCACGTGCAGGTGCGCAAAGCCCAACTGCCCCAGCAAATGACGGACGAGCAGAGGAATGTCCTCGCGCCGCTCCCTGAGCGGCGGCAGCGGAATGGGAAAAGGTGACAGACGGTGATAGAGATCGAGACGGAACCGCTTCTGCCTGACCGCTTCCTGGAGGTCTTCGTTGGACGCCGCAATCACCCGCACATCCAGCGCCCGCGGGCGTTCTGCGCCAACTCGCGTCAACCTTCCCTCTTCCAGAACACGGAGGAGGCTCACCTGCATCTTGGTGGACATTTCTTCAACTTCGTCAAGAAAGAGCGTACCCCCATGCGCTAATTCGAGCTTGCCCGCTCGTCCTCCCTTCGCGGCGCCAGTGAAAGCCCCCTCGCTATAGCCAAACAGCTCGGCGGCAAGCAACTCATCGCTGGCTGCGCCACAGTTCACCGGCACGAACGGCCTCTGACAGCGCGGGCTGGCCGTGTGAATCGCCTGGGCCAACAGCTCCTTGCCGGTGCCAGACTCACCCAAGAGCAGCACGGCAAAGTCCTGCGCCGCCGCACGACGGGCGAGAGTCAGACACTGCTGAAAAGATGTAGCCTCCCCGATCAGGTCAGCAAACGTATAGGTGGCCAACCACGCAGAGCGACGCTCTTTTGCCAGCCGCGGCACACTCGGTCGTGAGAGGATCAGAATGGTTCCGGCAGGTTGCCGTTCTCCTATGATAGGAATGGCCTCAGCCTTCAGAGTGAGTTCCTTGTCCAGGATCATCACTCGCAGCGCATACGGGCGCACCTCTTCCTGTTCCTGCTGCACGAGCGGACGAAATCCCTCGACCGTGAGTTCGGGCACACGCAACAGAGACCGGCCGAGGATACGCTGCGGCACGTCGAGCAGTTCGGCAATGGACGGCGAAGCGCCACACACATGCCCCCGCCCATCAATCGCCAGGACGGTCTCTTGCGGATGTTGGAGGAGAAAACGATGATATTCGTCGAGCAGGGCAGTCCGCCGGAGCAACTCTTCATGATGCAGGATTTGCTCGAAGCGCTTGGCCAGGCGTTCGGTGACCTCCAAGGTGTGCGGGTGAGAGAGTTCATAGCCACCGATCCCCACCACGCCAATCGCTTCACCGGTCAGCGGATGATGAATGGGCGCGCCGAGCGCGGCCCAGGGATGAAACGCCTGCCGGTAGTGCTCGCTCCACAACACATAGTCAGAATGATCCTGCGCCAGCACCACGTTGGCGAGGGCCGTGCCTACGAGTTCCTCTGCCAGGCTGCTGCCCGGCACGACGTTCACCTCCATGGCCCGCTGGAGCAGCCAGGGGTGACCGCTGAGGTGCAAAACGTGGCCGTGGCGATCGCTGAGACCTATCAGGAAACGTTCCTTTTCCCAGGCCTTGACCATCGTCTCAAAGACAGGTGTTGCCACGTAGATCAGATCAGCCCGTTCTTGCAAATCTTCCAATTCTTCAGCCGAGAGCACCTGGGGAATTTCTCGGAGATAGGGATCCACTCCCAAGCGTTGGGCACGCTGCCACGACGCCCGGATAACCGGTCGGACCTTTTCTAATCCCTGGTCCTGCCCGGACATGAATGCCTCCCAGGCCGTGGCAATCTCGCGCATCTCACGGCGACTGGGCAGCACAAGCGCGGGGAAAGAGTTTTCAGGCACGATGCATCTTCTACCGACTCACGATATCGCTTTTGCTTTGCAGCTTTCAGAATCGTATTTTTCGTTGCATTGCGCAATACGGTTTGCACTCTGCACACGCGTTGATTTCTTTGTTTCCCTGGGGATTTCCCATCTGCGTGTTGCACAATGCAGCTTACTGACACTTGGGCGAAAACTATCACGCGATAGTGCCTCGGTTCGCTTTTCCTAAACTCTTTGGCTACTTCTCCTTGCTAGAGTTGCGGCCGCACGGTCGCGGCACCGAATTTGCTCCGTACACTGAGCACACTCTCCTGGCGTGCCCTCCAGGAAGTGCCCGAGAGCAGAGGGAGAAGGTGGCTTTCATCTGCAGAGCTTACCTTCTCCCTTCCTCCCTCCAAGGGGGCCGTTCGGTTCCGAGCGGCCCCCTCCCTCTTTTTCGTGAGGTCATCTTTTGCCGACTGCCCCCGCTACGCCCGGTTGAGTTTTCTCGAGGGGGCAAGCATAGTGTTTTCTCGTAGCATGCGCGGGGATACCTTGCGTCTCATCAGGAGGACGAGATGGGCAGTGCTTTAGATGGGATACGGATCATCGAGCTGACGCAGGACATCGCTGGTCCGTACACTGGCATGCTGCTTGCCGAGCAGGGAGCCGAGGTCATCAAAGTCGAGCCTCCGCAAGGAGACCGGGCTCGGGGCACCCCTGGGTTCCACGTCTGGAACCGCAGCAAACGCAGCGTCATCGCTGATCCTACAACCCACGCAGGCAGAGAGTTGACCCACCGGCTTATCTCCACTGCCGATGTGATCCTGAGCGATGCCCAACCTGGTGACGCCGAAACGCTGGGTTTCACCTACGAGGCCCTTTCTCGGAACAATCCCGGTCTGATCTCCTGTCACCTGCCGGCTTTCGGCAGCAAAGGCCCGCACGCTCGTCGCTTTGCCGGAGACACGCTCGTCGCGGCGGTCAGCGGCCTGCTGGGCAGCCAGTGGTCACACCGTGACGGTGGGGTGTACCTGGTCATTCCTATCGCCAGCTACGGCGCTGCCTTTGTCGCTAGCAGTTCCATCACCGCCGCGCTCTGCGAACGGGAGCAGAGTGGCAAGGGACAGAAACTCGAAGTGTCATGGCTAGCCGGCGCGTTCGCCATGCAGACCGGCACGATTCTGTATCACCCGGAGCTGCTGCGTCTCTTCAGCGGCCGTCTCAATCCTTTGGGTCCCATCCCGGTTTATCGTCTTTACCAGGCGCAAGACGATTGGCTGTTCGTTGCCTGCGGCAATACCACATTCTGGAATAAGTTCTGCCTGGCTTTGCAGCAGCCGGAGTGGGTGTCTGACCCGCGTTATGAAAAAGCGCCGTGGGGCATCGTGCCGGAAGATCGCGACGAACTCGCGGAGAAGATCGCCCCTATCATCGCCAGCAAACCCCGCGAGGAATGGTTGCGTATCCTGCGCGAGCATGATGTGCCCTGCGCGCCGGTCACCAGTCGCCAAGAATTCATCGCCCACCGTCAAACCATTCATAACGGCATGCGGGTGGAACTCGACGATCCGCAACTCGGCAGAACCGTGCAGATGGGAGTGCCGGTCCGCCTCTATCAAACCCCGGGAGCAATCAAAGGCCCTGCACCTTTGCTCGGACAACACACGGAAGAAGTCAAGGCAAGTCTCGGACAAGTCAAGGCAAGTCTCGGACAAGTCAAGGCAGGTCTTCAGACTCCGAGCTCTGAACTGCGGACTCCCCTGGACGGCGTGCTTGTCCTCGACTTCGCCAGCTACATCGCCGGCACCCTCGGTCCCATGATGTTGGCCCAGCTCGGGGCAAATGTAATTAAGGTCGAGTCTTTGCAGGGAGATGCCTTCCGTTCTTTCGGTTTCGGTTTTCTCGGCTGGAATCAAGGCAAACGTGGGCTGGCGGTCAACCTCACCAGTGCGGAAGGAAGAGAAGTTGTCTATGACCTCGTGCGCAAGGCTGATGTGGTCGTGGAGAATCTCCGCCCCGGCGCTACTCAGCGGTACGGCATCGACTATGACACCCTCTCGCGGATGAACCCCCGGCTGATTTACGCCACGGTTACCGCCTTTGGCTCCAGCGGTCCGGACCACGACCAACCCGGCTTCGACCCGCTTCTCCAGTCCCGCTCCGGCATCATGCGCGCCCAAGGCGGGCACGGGCAGCCGCCGTTTTACCTCACCTGTGGAGTGTGCGATTACGCTGCCGCCTTACTCACTGCCTATGGTGTCTCTGCGGCTCTTTACACGCGCAAGCGGACGGGCAAAGGCCAACGCGTGGAAACTTCTCTCCTCAACGCGGCGATGGCGGTCCAGTCGGGCAGCTTCATTTTCTACGATGGTCGGCCCGATCTGGAAAATGGTGGGCCGGATCTGTGGGGCACTGGCGCTTTGCATCGTATTTATCCGACCGCCGACAATTCCTTTTTTCTCGCCGCGGGTGAAGCTGCTCACTGGCAAACACTATGTGAGGTCCTGGGGCGGACGGATCTCAGCCGCCGCTACAGTTTTTTCCAGGCGCGTCAGGAACCTGCGGAAGGCGCGCTCGGACAAGCGTTGGCCGCGGTGTTCGCCGGCAAGGCCACGGAAGAGTGGCTCTCACTGCTGGACGCGGCGGCAGTCCCGTGCGCACCGATACTGCCGCTTCCTCCGCTCTTCAGCGACGCGCATGTTGCCGCCAATGACCTGATCGCCACGCATACGCACCCGCAGTGGGGCGAGGTGCGCCAGACCGGTATTCTGTCCAAGTTCTCCCGCACGCCGGCGACGCTTCCGTATGTGGCTCCGTTGCTGGGACAGCACACCACCGAAGTGTTGCAAGAGGTCGCAGGATACGCGCCGGAAAAAATTGCGCGGTTGCTCAGTGCCGGCGTGGTTAAACAAGCCTAACAGGATGGTGAAAAAGTGGTTTTCGTGCTTCGACAGGCTCAGCACGAACGGAAATCTTTCAACGATTTCAATATCCCACCCGTTCGCCCTGAGCTCGTCGAAGGGGGAACGCGGCGTTTTTCCGTAACCTGCTAAGTTGACAGGCTTGCTCTGCCGATGGTAGACCGATGAAGCGACAACAGCGGAGGACATCATGGCGGAGAAATGGAATCTCTCTGGTGAATACTTTGAATCGTGCAACTGCGACTTGATTTGCGCCTGCCTCGTCCAGGCGCCGACCCCGCGCGACCGTTGCGACGCAGCCTTGGCCTTTCACATCAACGACGGCACCTATGGCCAGACCAGCCTAAACGGTCTGAACGCCGTGCTGGTGGTGTCCTTTCCCGGGCCGGGCAAAATGCGGGACGGCAATTGGACCGCGGCGGTGTATGTCGATGAGAGAGGGTCCGCCGCCCAGCGCGATGCCCTCGGCGATATCTTCGCCGGCAAAGCGGGCGGGACTCCAGGCGCTATATTTGCCGGCCTCGTCACCAAGTTCCTTGGGATAAAATCTGCACCGATCTCTTTCGAGATGAAAGGGAATGAGCGACGCCTGACCATTCCGAACATCCTAGAGATCGATATCTCGGCAATCACCGGTCGGGATGGAAACGAGCCCATCTGGGCGACCAACGCCGCGCATCCAGTGTCGCAGAAACTCGCCCTGGCCCAATCCAAGGCCTATAAATACACCGACCACAACCTGGCGTGGAACACCAGCGGCACTAACGGTCACTTCTCGTCGTTTACCTGGGCGGCGTAGGAACGCTGCGATTTTGTCGGGGTAATCCGCTGTGATTGCCCTCGGGTGGGACAGGCACGGGGACCAGCCCCACCGCATCTCGCTCGTCCTCGCCTTTTCAGCCTTTTGCCGCTCTCATGCTCTATTGTCAGCGACTGATTCCATAGGAGGGGACGGAATGAAATATCGCAGCGTCTGGCTACTCATCTTTTGCGTCCTCAGTTTGAACGCCGCTGCTTCAGCACAGGTGTCAAAGCCCACTATTCGCTTCGGCCTTCAGGTCGCTCAACAGCAAACAACGGTCGAGGAGCTGAAAGAGGTCTGGAAAGAGGCTGAAGCCCTGGGATTCGACACCCTGTGGGTCAATGACCATTTGTTGCCCAGCGTCGGCCCCTCGGACGGCCCGAACCTCGAAGCCTGGACTCTGCTGGCAGCCATGGCCGTCTCCACCTCGCGAGTCAAAATCGGGTCCATGGTGACAAGCAATACTTTTCAGAATCCCGCCGTGCTGGCCAAGATGGCCACAACGGTGGACCAACTCAGCCACGGCCGGCTCATCCTGGGCATCGGCGCCGGGTGGTTCGAGCGCGAACATCAAGCCTATGGTATCCCTTTTCCTCCGGTCAAAGAACGCACCAAACAGTTAGCTGAGGCACTTCAGGTCATTACCAAGCTGTGGGCGGCCGAACCGACGGTGTCGTTCAAGGGACAGTACTACACCTTGGTTGACGCACCGTTCATGCCCAAACCGGTGCAGCGGCCTCATCCACCGATCATGATCGGCGGCGCTGGCGAGAAACGTGTCCTCCCTTTGGTAGCCCGCTATGCGCAGATGTGGAACGTCCCGAGTTTGACGCCAGACGACATTGCGGCGAAAAACAAAGTGTTAGAAGAAGCCTGCCGCAAGATCGGCCGCAACTGCGCGGAGATCGAACGCTCGGTACTGACGCCGCTTTACATCAAGGCTGATCCGGCTGAGGTGCAACCGCTTCTGGAACTGATCGCTAAGCAGAACAAAGTGAGTATCGAACAAGCCCGCAAAACCATTTTGGTGGGCGACCCGGCGGCGATCCGCCAACAGCTACAAGCCTACATCGACGTGGGAGTGACGCATTTTATCATCAACCTGCGCCGCCCCGGGCTCTATGATCGTGAAGGCGTGCGGGTGTTTGCCAAGGAAGTCATGCCGGCGTTTCGGCAAGGAAGCGTTCAGCCGTCAGCGCTCAGCAATCAGCCAAAAGGGGACTGAATATCTCCTGCGGAAAGCTGACGGCTAATAGCCGACCGCTTTTGGAGGCAGCATGGGACTCACGTTTTTACAAATCGAAGTTGGCAATCCAGCCAATCCTGCAGTGACGAAACCGGTGGATTTCCTGGTGGACTCTGGTGCAATCTATTCTGTCGTGCCTGCTGCGATATTGGACGAACTCGGAATTAGGCCGCTTGCTGACGAAGAATTCATCCTGGCCAACGGGGAAAAGATTGTGCGGAAAAAAGGTATCGCGCTGTTCAAGTATGCAGGCAAGATTGGTGGAGCGGATGTCATCTTCGGGGAGGCGGATGACAGCATTCTGCTGGGGGCGTTTACTCTGGAGGCCTTGGGTCTCGTGCTTGATCCTTTGAAGCGCGAGTTGAAGCCCCTGCCCATGATTCTCGCCAGGATCACTTCAAGATAAACACCCTGACCGCTGATAGCTGGCGGTAGAGAGGGCGACAAGCTGGGGCCGATGACGCTGCCCACGCTCCTTGCCCTTCGCCTTTCTGTTACAGTGTTCCTCTTCATGCGCTCTCCACGTGAAACCCGAGCCTTCGTGTTGTTGACCTTGGTCACTATGGTGTGGGCAGGACTTTTTCCTACTGGCAAAATCGCCCTGCGCAGCGTACCCCCCCTGACCATCGCCGCTATCCGGATGACGCTCGGGTCCCTCATGCTCTACTCCTATCTCCGCCGCGATACGCTCAGCCTGGTGACCTGGAGCCCACAATTAGTGGGAACCTTTCTGTTTTTGGGGTTCACCGG
>JBGPOI010000006.1:0-31813 GCA_041487975.1 Binatia bacterium
AGCGATGGGGTGCATGGCAGCATGGAAGAAACGGAGATCCTCAGCGTCATTGCTCAGCAAGAAGCCGATCTCCAGAAGGCCTGTGACATTCTGGTGGACTTAGCCAATGACCGAGGCGGCTGGGACAACAGTACCGTCATCCTCTTGCATTACGATGACTCTAAGACCCCCACGTGAGAGAAGGACCCAGGCTTGATCTGTTTCAACCGTAGGGCACTGCGGCGAGGGTTCGCACGATTTTCCGTCAGGTAACGAAGAAATCCTTCCCTTGCAACCTCAAGAGCAAGGGGAATTAGGACTGACAGACGAAGTGAACGACCTCCGGAGCCTCTCCGCTGGCAGCACGCCCAAAGCTGATCACCCCGGAGCCGCGTAACGCCAGTTCTTCTCGGCGCAGATACGCTTTCTCTCCCTCATCGGTCAAGACATAGGTTCCGTTGGTACTTTGGTCGAGCAGGATGAATTTCCCGCGGCGATATTCGATGCGGGCATGCATACGGGAAGCCAAAGTATCAAGGACAACAATATCATTTTGTTGACCGCGGCCTATGATCACGACGGGTCGACTTTGGCTGACTTCAATTTCTTGCTCGCGAAAACGCAATTGCAGTCGCATCTGGAAATCCGCAACAGGAATCTGATATCCCTCCATGCGGGTGAGGTCTTCTTCCCGCCAGATCACCTCATAGACGTCAATCTCTTCTTGTTTCCCCTTGACCGGAGCGCGGTCGGTATGACGAGTGCTGGCGCGCAACAGCGGGGACAATGCTTCCACTGTCTGGCGGGTAGTGAGGATCTGTCTGGCTTTGGCCAGCGCGACTATGCGAGCAGCGACATTGACCGCATCGCCAAAGACATCTCCTAACTCCACGAGCGCCGGCCCGTAGTGTAGTCCTACACGGATATCTAAAGCAGTCTCGCCCGGAGCAACCTCTGCCGCCACGGATTCTTGCATCGCGCAAGCGGCCTGTACAGCCGCGTCAGCGCCGGGAAACGTACACATCACCTCGTCGCCAATCGTCTTGATCACGGTTCCACCGCGCTGTTGAATCACCGCCGTGAGGATAGACAGACAGTGCGAGGTGCGCTCTCGGGCACGCACGTCGCCTAACACCTCGTACAGACGCGTGCTGCCACTGATGTCCGCAAACAGAATAATGAGAGAAACCGGCGATTGCTCCATCGCTTCAATCTTCACGCGAACACGACCACCGTCTTCAGCGAGTCACGCGCCTGCGCCGCGTTTTGGTAAGCGGCATGAATTGCGGTGAAGGGAAAACGGTGGGTGATGAACTTCTCAGCGTTAACGACCTCTTCTCCGATCAGTCGTAGGGCCTCACGTGTATCGTTCGGCCCACAAGAATAGCTCGGAATCAAGCGAATCTCATTGAAGTACAGATGATACGGGACGAGCGCCAACGTGGCCTCCGGTGGACTGGCGGTAAAGAGGACGACCGTTCCTCCCTTGGCCGCGCAGCGAATACCCAGTTCCATCGCGTCGATCGAGCCCGGCCCGACGATGACCACTTCCGCCATTTCGCCCTTGGTATAGTCCCTAACCGCGTCCGCTATGCTGCCCAGTGAGGGATCGAGCAGCAAGTCTGCGCCCAATTCGCGGGCTTTCTCTCGACGATAAGGAACGAAATCAGCGGCGATCACGGCTTCCGCGCCAGCATGGCGCGCCAGGGCAACGTGCAACTGTCCCATGATGCCCAGGCCAATGATGAGGATGCGGTCCCCAGGTTGTAGATCTGAACGCCGTAGTGATTTTACCGCACAGGCAGTGGGCTCAACCAGGGAGCCGTCTTCGAACGAGAACTCAGTGGGCAGATGCAGCGTATCGCCAGATAAATTTTCCTTGGGCACGAGGAAATATTCCGCCATACCACCAGGAACGATACGCGAGGCCCGCCAGGTAGGACACTGCACAAACTGACCACGCTGGCAGGCTCGGCAGGTAAAGCATGGGGCGTGATGGTGAACGAAGATCCGGTCCCCGGTCTTGAAGTTTGTCACCCCAGTACCCACGGTGACCACTTCGCCGGCCGGCTCGTGGCCAAAGACCAGGGGTGCTTTCTTCTTCATGTACCAACCCATGACATCGCCCGAGCAAATGCCACAGGCACGCGTCCGCACCAACGCTTCGCCGGGCCCGACCTGGGGAATCGGCTCTTCTTCAAGGCGAATATCGGAGGAATCGTACAGCCGCGCGACTTTCATCAGCCACCCTCAGATTGTCACATCATGAAAACATCCATCGCGCCATCGTCCACATGTCTTTAGTGCTCTTAGGAAAGGTCCGCGCGACTGAGGCCTCAAAGCCCGAATGCATCAGACAATTATGACAGCGGGGATCCTCACGTTTTTCCCAGTACTCCCAGTCCACCCCATTCCAGAATTCTTCCCACGTTTTAAAGTATTGCTCACCGATCAGGTAGCAGGGCCCCTTCCAGCCAAAGGGTGTGCGCGTCACATTGCCCCACGGCGTACAGGGATAGTCGCGCTCGCCTGCGGCAAATTCAAGGAAGAGAGGAGTCGAGCCGAACCGGTACTTTTTCTCCAGCGCGAGCACCTTCTTGAACTTCTGGTGAATCTCCTGACGGAAGAGGAAATGATTTTCCTGGATGGCCTCGTAGTGATAGCCGGGCGAGACTAACATGTTGTCGATACCCAGGGTAGTCAGCAACTCGAACATCTCCTCGATCTCGTCCATGTTGGTTTCCCGAAAGATCGTGGTGTTGGTGCAGACCGTGTAGCCGAGCTTTTTGCCCAATTGAATCATCTCGATGGCCTTGTCGAATACCCCATCCCGAGCGCAAACGAAGTCATGGGTCTCGCGCATGCCGTCGAGATGGACATTGACGGTGAGACGCTCGTGCGGTTTGGTCTTTTGGAAGAAGCGCTCCAGCAGGATACCGTTCGTACACAGGATGACATGCCGTTTGCGAGTGATAGTGCCCTCAACCAGTTCGGGCAGCTCCGGATAGATGGTGGGTTCACCGCCACAGATCGAGACGACTGGCGCGCCAGACTCATCCACCGCCTGCAGGCACTGTTCCAGGCTCAGTCGATCTTTCAGGTCACCAGTATGACGCTCGGGCGTGCAGCCCACACAGGCCAGGTTACAGGTGTAGAGTGGCTCAAGCATCAACACTACCGGATAACGTTTCCGCCCCTGTAGCTTGTTCTTCATCTGCCACTTGATCATGTCTGTGGTAACGTGCAACGGATACCGCATGTCCTCCCTCACTTCACCAGGTGCTCCGGCGATCTTATCGGCCCGCGGCAGCTCTCGCAAGAGAGCGTGGTCCCCTCCTTCGACTGCGCTCAGAACAGGCTCGTCGAAGCCTGAACAGGCTAGCGAGCGAGAAACACAGGACAGGGAGCATTGCGGAGAACGTACTCGGTGGTGCTGCCCAACACCATTTCGATAATCCGGCTGTGGCCGTAGGCGCCGATGAACAGGAGATCGTGCCCGCGATCCTTGATACAGTCGATGATCCGCAGGTACGGATGCCCAACCAGGGAAAGACAGGTTGCCTGCACACCGTAGGAACTGAGATAGCGGCGGGCCTCATCTAGTACCCGCTCCTCCCCGTCCACCTCACGCGTCGCCACAGCCAGCACGGTGAGCGGCAGATGTAGCGTCGCGCAGAGTTCGGCCGCACTGTGCATGGCCGCACTGGCTCGCTGGCTGCCATCATAAGCCAACAAGGGGTGAGTAACGGCCTGGAACTGCATGGGCGAGACGAAGACAGGGCGCGCGCTCTTGCGTGTGACGCTCTCAGCCGTCCCACCGAGGAGTCCGGTGGAAAACCGCTCGTTGACTCCGCGGTGACCGATCACCACCAGATCGGTCGTCCGCGCCCGTTCGCAGATCTCATTAGCGACAACACCGGTGTAGAGACCAGTCTCGCACGGGATGCCACGCTCATGGCACACCGTGGCGAACTCTTCGAGGAGCATGTGCCCGCGCTCGTGCAATGCTTCACGAACCTTGCCTGACATATCAAAGTACGGTTCAAATCCCAAGGCGCCGGAAATGTCCTGAAAGAATGGCCCCTCGACGGCAATGATGTCGATAACGTGCAATCCCCAGAGCGCGGCGCGGACGCGTTCGGCGATCCACAAGGCGTAGTGCAGCGCCGCGCGCGCATGCTCAGACCCATCCAGGGCGATGAGGATATTTTTGATCATGATATGCTCCTAGCTCCTGCCCCACCGCTGCCGCTTGCTTACCACCACTCCGGTGCGCATGCAAGCAACCGCGCTTTACAAGCCAGGGAGCCTTGGCCACAATACATGACATGGCAAAGAAACAGCCGTCAGCGGGAAAGGGGACGGCCCTCCTCCAGGAACTTAAGACCCTCGCCGACCAACTCGGCATCCGGGTGCGCGAGGAGAAGCTGTTGCGCGAGGTGGGCTATCAGGTGCGGGGTGGAAGCTGCCGGGTCCACGGACAAGAGATGGTATTTCTCGATCGTGACCTGCCGTTGTCTGACCGGGTCGAGATTCTGCTCGACGAACTCTCACGCCGGGAGTTGGATAGGGAGACGTTATCGCCATCCTTACGCCGGTTCCTGGGAGACGAAGTGGCATCGTGAGCGACCGGCTCAGTCGGTTTCGTCAGTGGATCAAAGAGCAAGGGCACAAAGCAACCTCTCAGCGCGAGGATATCGCCCAAGTCTTTTTTGCCACCAACCGTCACATCAGCGTCGAGGAACTTTACAGCGAGGTGCGCCAGGTGAACCCACGGGTGGGCTATGCCACGGTGTACCGCACCCTGAAGCTGCTCAAAGAGTGCGGCCTAGCGGCGGAACGTCACTTCGCCGACGGCCAAGCGCGATTTGAAAACCTCGAAGCCGAACGCCATCATGACCACATCATCTGCGACCGCTGTGGCCGCATCGTCGAGTTCGTCCATCCCCAGATCGAGCAACTTCAGGAAAAGGTCGCGCAACGTTTTGGCTTTGTCGCGACGATGCATAAGATGGAGATCTACGGTATCTGCCAGGAGTGCCGCGAAGGACATTTTGCGCATGGGGAGCGAGAGAAGCCGGCGCAGCGGATATAAGGGATTGATGATTGCCCTACGCGCAGCCGAGCCGGCTGCGCCACCCATTTTTGCATTTGGTTTTGGTGGCACAGGCCGCCGGCCTGTGCTGAGGGTGAACTGATACTGTCGGGACTTGGTACCATCCGAAGCAGCGGAAGCGCACATCAACGCGGAGGGAAGAGCGCTTCTGTATTCCGCTTTGTCGCCTCCGCAACTTCCGCGAGGGAAAGACCTTTGACCTCCGCGAGGGTTTTCGCCACCTGCACAACATAGGCGGGCTCATTGCGTTTGCCGCGGTACGGTACCGGCGCAAGCAGCGGACAATCGGTTTCGATCAACAAACGCTCGAGCGGAACTATCCGCGCCACTTCGCGTAAAGCGTGGGCAGTTTTGAAGGTAACGATCCCACTGAAAGAAATGAAGAGGTCCAGATCAAGCAGCGCGCCTGCCTCCTCTTCACTACCAGTGAAACAGTGCATCACTCCGCGCACCCGCCCTTCTCCCTCAACCCGTAGCGTGTTCACTGCCTCGCCATACGCATCACGCACATGCATCGACAACGGCAGTTCTAGTTCCCGCGCTAGATGAATAAAAGCGCGAAAGTGCGTGCGTTGGTCCTCACGCGGAGAATTGTCGTAATAGAAATCGAGACCGGTTTCCCCGAGTCCCACAACCTTGGCTTCCCGCGCGAGTTCTCGTAAGCGCACGTAGGTGTCAGGGGTAATCGTCTTGGCATCATGTGGATGGACACCGATGACGGCGAAGATGTCCGCATGCTCCCGCGCCAGCGCAACCGCCTTCTCGTTGTGGGAGAACTCACCGGTCGCACCGATGACGATGAAACGGGAGACACCGGCGGCGCGCGCCCGTTCGATCATCGCCTCTCGGTCGCTCTCGAATTGCGCGTCGGTGAGGTGGCAATGAGAATCGGCGAACATCATACGAGGCGCGGGAACAACGGCTGTGGCTTTTGCACCTGATGTCCCGGCGTAAACGCCTTCCCCCAAGGGAGGTCGTAGGCCCGTATCTGCTCGGCCGGCAGACTAAGCAGCGCGAAGACCTTCGCACAGGCATCCGGCAAGAATGGCGAGAGCAATTGGGCCGCAATCCGCAGGGCTTCCAGCAGGTTGTGCAATACCGCGCCAACCCGTGGCAGAGAAGCCGGATCCTTAGCCAACGTAAAGGGCGCCGTTTCCGTGATGTATTTGTTGGCCTGGTCGGTGGCACGAAAGATTGCTTCCAGCGCCCGGCTGAGGGCCAGGTTGGCCACGTGGTGTTCAACCTCCGTCGCAGCCTGGGCAAAAGCCGCGGTCAGCCGCCGGTCAATCTCAGGTGCGGGATCACCGAGCGGTTGCACTATTCCTGTGAAATAACGGTCCTGCATCGCCAGGGTGCGGTTGACCAGGTTACCCAGATTGTTCGCCAGATCGGCATTGTAACGAGCAGTGAGGCTCTCCTCGCGGAAGTCGGCATCCTGGCCGAACACGCTCTCGCGCAACAGGAAGTAGCGGAACGCATCGAGGCCGATCTTCTCCTTCATGGCCAGGGGAGAGATCACGTTGCCCAGGCTCTTGGACATCTTCTGGCCTTCCACGGTCCAGAAGCCGTGCACGTTGAGATGCTTGTAGAGCGGCAGACCCGCAGCCATGAGCATCGTCGGCCAGAAGACACCGTGCGGCTTGAGGATGTCCTTGCCAATGAAGTGTTGCGCCTCTGGCCAGAATTTCCCGAACACCTCCTCGCCCTTGTACTTCAGGGCACTGAGGTAGTTGATCAGCGCGTCGAACCAGACGTAGGTCACGTAACGCGGATCGAAAGGAATCTCGATGCCCCAGGTTAAACGGCTCTTGGGACGGGAGATGCACAGGTCACCGAGCGGCTCACGCAGCATCGCCACGACCTCGTTCCTGAAACCTTCAGGCCGGATGAAGTCCGGGTGCGCCTCAATGTGATGCAGGAGCCGTTCCTGATATTTGCTCATGCGAAAGAAGTAATTCTCTTCCTCGATCAAGGTCGGCTCGGTGAGGTGATCGGGGCACTTGCCATCGCGCAACTCTTTCTGGGTGTAAAACCGTTCGCAGCCAAAGCAGTAGAGTCCACCGTAGCGGTCGAAGTAGATATCTCCGGCGTCGTAGACCTGGGTCAAGAGTTCCTGGACATAACGGATATGATAGGGATCAGTCGTGCGGATGAAGTGATCGTAGGTGATGTCGCAGGCATCCCAGGCGGCCCGGAAGGTCGTGCTGATTTGATCGGTAAACGCCTTGGGGCTCATCCCCGCGTCTGCGGCGGCCTGGGCAATTTTGTCGCCATGCTCGTCCGTGCCGGTGAGGTAGAAGGTCTCCCACCCGCGCGCACGGTAGTAACGCGCCAGGGTATCAGTAATGAGCATGGTGTAGGCGCTCCCCAGATGCGGATCGCCGTTCACGTAATAGATCGGGGTCGTAATGTAAATGCGTGGCATAGATCAGCACTCGTTGGCACAATGTCCATGCTTCGACAAGTTCAGCACGAACGATTCTCAATTGGGTAGGGGCAATCCCGTGTGGTTGCCCTCCCCTGGGCGGCCACGCCGGACCGTCCCTGCAAAGTCACGCCGTAGTCTGCGAGCGCGAATCCGCAAGCTGAATCAGCAGGTCTTCAACCGCGAGCTGGCGATTCGCGTTCCGTCCCAGGGCTTGCATCGTATCATAGACCAGGGTCAACTGTCGCAGGGCTGCAGCCGCGTCAAGACCTACGGCGGCTTCGATCACAGCCGGTAAGTAGTCCTGATAACAGACAACCCCTTCTTGTCCCAGCAACACGTAGCGGAGCACCTCCTCGTACCACGACAACACGATCTCCAGGCGCTCGCCAGTTGGGCGTCCTTCCGCGGGCTGGTCGCTCGCCGCAGACTTTTTCGCGCGATCGGCCACCAACCATTCCGCCAAGCGCGTGAAGGTTATGAACGAAGCTCCTCTAAGCTGTCGGAGTTCTTTTAGCACGTACTGCCGCTCCTCGGTAAAGACCTGGGGATCGAGCGCCACGGCCCGACCTATACTGCCACGGCTATAGAGCGCGAGGGCATGGGCCGTGGCTGGATCCTTGCCGTGTTCCCGCACGAGGAGATCCTCCACGACAGGAAGAGGCAACGCGGCGAACCGCACTTGTTGGCAGCGAGACAGAAGAGGTCGCGACAGAATCGCAGAGTTGACCGTGAGCAAGACGAGCAGCGCGTCTCCAGGCGGTTCTTCCAAGAGCTTGAGCAATGCACTCTGTGCCGCGGGATTGAGCAGGTGGGCATCGTCCAGCAGCGCGACTTTTTTTCCGCCGCGTGCCGGCCGCAGGCCCAGCAGCCGCTGCAAGTCACGCACCTGATCGATTGTCACATCGCGTTTCCCTGCTGCTGACGCCACCATGAATAGATCGGGGTGCGTCCCAGCCGCGACCGACACACACCCAGCACAGACATCACAGCCCTCGCGTGGCTTGTCCTCACACAGCAGAGCTTGAGCGAGAGCCAGCGCCGTGCGCTTCTTGCCCACTCCCGCTGGTCCGGTAAACAGGTACGCATGTCCCAAACGCTCACTCGCCAGAGCGCGGCGCAGTGTGGCGATGGCCGACTCTTGTCCCTGAATGTTGTCGAAAAGCATCATAAAGCCCAGCGATCTGCTTACCTGCGTGTTCGTGGTTCGACGGGCTCACCACGAATGATTCTCCCGTTCACCCTGAGCTTGTCGAAGCCTGTCCTGAGCGCAGTCGAAGGGGGCGAAGGTTTTCCAATGCTAGTCTGGCCTGTACAACCGTCAAGATCTCCTGGTGGATCACCTCTACAGGACGTGCGGCATCAAGGAGGTGCACGCGTTGTGGTTCGGCACGCGCCGCTTCCAGAAACCCAGTCCGGACGCGCTCGTGAAAAGCGACGGACTCAGCCTCAAAACGATCAGTTCCCTCTGTACCGCTCTGCCTTTGTCGCACCCGATGAAGACCTTCGCTCACCGGCAGGTCCAGCACAAGAGTGAGGGCAGGCATGCACCCGCGGCACGCGAATGCGTTGAGCTGGGCGAGGAGTGCAAACTCGACCCCACGGCCATATCCCTGATAGGCAGTGGTGGAGTCCACGAACCGGTCGCAGATAACAATTTTGTTTGCGAGCAGGGCCGGAGCCACGACTTCTTGGACGTGTTGAGCGCGGTCCGCCAGCATCAACAACAACTCAGTGCCAGACGCAAGCAGCGTGGACGCAGACTCTAACAACAAGCGACGGAGCACTTGCCCAACCGCTGTCCCACCGGGCTCGCGGGTCACGACGACCTCGTGACCCTGGGAGCGTAAAACCTGGGCGAGCAGCGTCACTTGCGTACTCTTCCCGCTGCCTTCGATCCCTTCAAATGAGATAAAGAAGCCAGTCATATAGGACTCACAACAAGGGAGAGGAGGATAGCGAAAAGGCACGGTAAGAGAAAGACCCGATCACGCTTTTCTTGTATACTAGGCCAGCTGTAGGGGCACGGCGCGCCGTGCCCCTACGGAAAGCACCAGGCAGGATACGCGAAGGGGAAAAGGACGAGATGGAAAACCCAGAACAGAAAGCGCGCCAAGCCATCGATGAGATGCTTGAGCAAGCGGGCTGGCTCGTCCAGGACACCGCCCGAACAAACCTTGACGCTGGCCGTGGCATCGCAATCCGCGAATTCCCCCTCAAGTCGGGACACGGATTTGCCGACTATCTGCTCTACGTCGATCAGCAAGCGGTCGGCGTAGTCGAAGCCAAAAGAGAAGGAACAACGCTGACTGGCGTTGAGTCCCAGGCCCGCAAGTACAGCGAAGGGCTCCCCGCACATCTTCCCGCGCCAGTGCAGCCGCTCCCGTTCTGTTACCAGAGCACGGGAGTAGAAACCCGCTTCACCTGTGGATTGGATCCCGAACCGCGCAGCCGCCGAGTTTTTCACTTCTACCGGCCCGACACCTTGGCAGCATGGCTCATTGCATCTGCGCCAGGTAGGGGCACATGGCCAGTGGAAAAGCCAGGCCGAAGCCGTGCCCCTACGGGTGACCAACCGCTGGTGAGTGAGCCTGAGATTCCTTACGGCTCAACCTTACGATACCGCCTGCGCCGTCCGCCACCCTTGGTAACTGCCGGCTTATGGCCGGCGCAGATTACGGCCGTGCACAATCTCGAACGTTCTTTTGCTGACGATCGCCCGCGCGCCTTGATCCAGATGGCGACCGGAAGCGGTAAGACGTTTACCGCCATTACTTCCATCTACCGGCTCATTAAGTTCGCCAACGCCCGCCGCGTGCTCTTCCTGGTTGACCGGGCCAATCTCGGCCGTCAGGCTCTCAAAGAGTTTCAGCAGTACGTCACCCCCGATGATGGCCGCAAGTTCACCGAACTCTACAACGTCCAGCATATGACCTCGAACAGGCTGGACCCGGTAGCGCGCGTCTGCATCACCACCATCCAGCGCCTCTACTCGATGCTCAAGGGCGAGGAAGACCTCGACCCGACCCTAGAAGAAGGCTCACAATTTGATACGGCAGCGGATCTGATTCGTGAGCCGGTGCCCGTGGTCTACAACCCGAAAATCCCCATCGAGACTTTTGACCTCATCTTTACCGACGAGTGCCACCGCTCAATCTACAACCTCTGGCGTCAGGTGCTGGAATACTTTGACGCCTACCTGATCGGCCTCACCGCCACTCCGTCAAAGCAGACCATCGGCTTCTTCAACCAGAATCTGGTCATGGAGTACACCCACGAGCAGGCAGTCGCCGACAACGTCAATGTTGACTTCGATGTGTACCGTATTCGCACGCACATCACCGAGCAGGGAGCACAGGTCGAAGCCGGGCTCTTTGTCGATCGCCGCGACCGTGAGACCCGGGCCGTGCGCTGGGAAAAGCTCGACGAAGAGCTGACCTACGATGCTTCCAAGCTGGATCGAGACGTGGTTGCTGTGGACCAGATCCGCACGGTAATGCGCACGTTTAAGGAAAAGCTGTTCAGCGAGATTTTCCCTGGCCGCACCGATGTCCCCAAGACCCTCATTTACGCTAAAGATGATTCGCACGCTGACGATATCGTGCAGATCGTGCGCGAGGAATTCGGCAAGGGCAACGACTTTGCTCAGAAGATCACCTACAAGACCGGCACGGCGCGTGTCGTCACCAAGAAGGTCGGGCCAGATGGACAGGAGAGCGAGGAAGTGACCTACAAGTCCAGCGGGCTCAGACCTGAGGACCTGCTGTCCTCCTTCCGCAATAGCTACAATCCGCGCATTGTTGTCACGGTAGACATGATCGCGACTGGCACCGACATCAAGCCGTTGGAAGTGGTCATGTTCATGCGCGCGGTCAAAAGCCGCAACTTCTTTGAGCAAATGAAAGGCCGCGGGGTGCGGATCATCAACGACACCGATTTTCAGGCGGTCACCCCTGACGCCAAGAGCAAGACCCACTTTGTCATCGTGGACTGTGTCGGCGTGTGTGAGCAGGAGCTGACCGACTCCCGCCCCTTAGAGCGGCAGCCCACGATTGCTTTCGAGAAGCTCTTGCAGGCGGTTGCTTTTGGCAGCACCGATCCTGACATCCTCTCCTCTCTGGCTGGACGACTGGTTCGGCTCAACCGCCAACTCGGCAAACCTGAGCAACAAGCCCTGGAGAAAGCCGCGGGAGAAATCCCGCTGCGGACTATCGCGGCGAACATCATCGCCTCGCTTGATCCTGACCGGCAGAGAGAGGCCGCGCGCATGGAGGCAGGGTTACCCGAAGGCGTGGAGCCGGCACCTGAGCAAGTAACCCAGGCCGCCCAGAAGCTGATGAAAGAGGCTGTGGCCCCGCTCGTGACCAATCCAGCCTTACGGGACCAGCTTACAGCGATGAAGCAGCGGTTCGAACAGACCATCGACACGGTTAGTAAGGATGTAGTGCTCGAAGCCGCGTTCTCAGAGGCAGCGCGCGCGAGGGCGCAGGGCCTGGTTGCCTCGTTTGAACAGTTTATTCAGAAGCACAAAGACGAGATCACGGCGCTGCAGGTGCTCTACAGTAAGCCCTACGCCCAGCGTTTGCGCTTTGCCGACATCAAGGCCCTGGCTGAGGCTATAGAGGCGCCACCGCGCTCCTGGACGCGCGAGGCGCTCTGGCGTGCGTACGAGACGCTTGATCAGTCGAGGGTGCGCGGCTCAGGCGGCCGGATGCTCACGGACATTGTCTCGCTCGTGCGTTTTGCCTTGCGCAAGGAAGACGAGTTGGTGCCTTTCGCTGAACAGGTTGAGGAGCGTTTTCAGAACTGGCTTGCCCAGCAAGAGAACCGCGGCCGACGTTTCACCGAAGAGCAGCGCCAATGGCTCATGCTTATTCGCGACCATATTGCTGCCAGTTTGGGGATCGAGATGGACGATTTTGATTATGCGCCCTTCAACCAGCGGGGCGGGGCCGGGAAGGTGTACCAGGTATTTGGCAAGGAGTTAGACGGTTTGCTGCATGAGCTGAATGAGGTGCTGGCAGCATGAGTAGTTTGTAGGGGCTTTGTAGAGGCTTTGTAGGGGCGCACAGCCGTGCGCCCCTACGCTGACGGACAGGGGATCATGCCAGACGAGTTGGAGAAACACCACCGCCGGTCCATACGGCTACAGTGGTACGATTACGGCCAGGCGGGAATATATTTCATCACCGCGTGCACAGAAGGGCGAGAGTGTCTGTTTGGTAAGGTGGTGCAGGGAAAGATGATAGTGAATCAGATAGGACAGATCGTTGAAGAGGAGTGGTTGCGAACGCCTGACATCCGGCCTTTTGTCGTGTTAGACGAGTTTGTTGTGATGCCAAACCATTTGCATGGGATTATTGTGTTCACCGACGCGGGCGCCCACCCCACAAGGGCGCACAGCTGTGCGCCCCTACAACACGGACGGTTACGAAGACACCCCCGATCGTTAGGGTCGTTCGTGGCCGGGTTTAAATCCGTCACTACCACGCGAATCAACGACCTGCGTGGTGCCCCCGGCGTTCCCCTCTGGCAACGTGGTTACTACGAACACGTCATCCGTGACGAGGACGAATTGCAGCGCATCCGTGAATACATCCAGACCAACCCCCTGCGCTGGGAATTAGATCGCGAAAATCCTGCAAGGCGTGGTGAGGACGAATTTGACCGCTGGCTGGCGTCTTTGTCGCCGAAAAGGGGCCGGGTCAAGAAATGAAGACGATTGGTGTGATCTCAACCTCCGGTGTAGGGGCACGGCGCGCCGTGCCCCTACGGCCGAACAAGATTGGCGCGTGTGTAGGGGCGCACGTATCGGCATTCGCCAAGGTGGGGGCGATCGGCTGGTTGTTGTGGAAGGTAGGGGCGCACAGCTGTGCGCCCCTACGGCTAAACGAGGTGCTGGCGGCATGAGTGAGAACGGCCAAGAAACACTGCCGCGAGGATGGGTTGAAAGCGAGTTAGGTGCCTGCGCTACCCTTATTACCAAGGGCAGCACCCCGACAAGTTACGGGCATGAGTATAAACCTTCAGGAATTGCGTTCATCCGCGTCGAGAATTTGTCTGATGGATACATCAACAGAGATTCCTTGAGTGCTTTTATAGACGAAGCGGCTGACGAAACACTGAAGCGGTCACGGTTACAAACAGGCGATGTTCTCTTTTCAATCGCGGGTACGATCGGGCGAACTGCTCTCGTACGAGAAGTAGACCTGCCAGCCAACACCAATCAAGCTCTCGCGATTATCCGCGGAATGAACGGGATATTTTTGTCATCTTTTCTCCGGCTTGTTCTCTCTTCGTCCTTCGCCCAGCGCCAAGCACAAGGAGAGGCAAGAGGAGGAGCGATGGAAAATATATCGTTGAGTGATGTAAGAGCCTTGCGATTGCCAATTCCTCCCCTTCCCGAACAGCACCGCATCGTCGCCGAAATCGAAAAGCAGTTCACGCGGCTCGATGCTGGAGTAGCGGCACTCGAACGGGCACGGGCCAATCTCAAACGCTACCGTGCCTCCGTGCTCAAGGCTGCATGCGAAGGACGCCTCGTGCCCACGGAGGCGGAATCAGCCCGTGCAGAAGGTCGCGACTACGAGCCTGCTGACCGTCTTCTTGCCCACATCCTGAAGGAACGCCGCGCAAAGTGGGAAGCCGACCAGCTTGCCAAGTTGCAAGCTCAAGGCAAGATGTCGAAGGACCACAAGTGGAAGGAGAAGTACCAGGAACCCCCTGGACCGGATACTACTGATTTGCCGGAACTGCCAGAGGGATGGAGGTGGGCAAGTCCCGAGCAATTATCAGCAAGCGACGATTATGCCCTAGCTATTGGACCATTCGGTAGTAACCTCAAAGTGAGCGACTATACCAAAGACGGTATTCCTTTAGTATTTGTCAGGAATATTCGCACACAGACCTTTGGGGGGAACAGCACGAGTTACATCTCCAAAGAAAAGGCAGAGGAACTCAGACCTCATTGGGTTTCGTCGGGTGACATTCTAATAACTAAAATGGGCGATCCACCAGGCGATGCCTGTCTTTACCCTTCTGGACAATCTACGGCTGTGATCACGGCGGACTGCATCAAATTTCGTCCATGCAACATCCTCTCCTTTCCAGTGTATTTCGTTTTTGCAATCAATTCGCAGGTCGTGCGTCCACAGATCCTCGCAATTACCAAGGGTGTTGCCCAACTAAAAGTCAGCCTTGGAAGATTTAAGACTATTGCCTTCCCGCTTCCTCCTCTCGCCGAGCAGAGACGCATCGTCTCCGAGCTTGAGCGCCGTCTCTCAGTCATTAACGAACTTGAATCCGTTGTTACCGCAAACCTGAAACGCGCCGAGCGGCTGCGTCAGTCTATCCTCAAGCGCGCTTTCGAGGGCAAGCTCGTGCCGCAGGATCCGAAGGACGAGCCCGCCAGCGTGCTGCTCGAGCGTATCCGTGCGGAACGTACTAGGCGAGAGATGGTAGGGGCGACCGGCCGGTCGCCCCTACAGACTAGTAGTAAGAAACGAAATTCGCGGGTGTCTAACACGCAGGCGGAACTGTCCCGCTAATTGTAGGGGCGCACAGCTGTGCGCCCCTACGCGCGGCAACGAATGAGACTAACCTATGCCCAACCACTCCCAACAAATTGTTCAAAAACTCTGGAATTACTGCAACGTCCTGCGTGACGATGGACTCTCCTACGGCGACTACGTCGAGCAGCTCACCTATTTGCTCTTTCTCAAGATGGCCCACGAGCAAACCCAACCTCCTTGGCGGCGTCCATCAGCAATCCCCGCGGGCTACGACTGGCCCAGCCTGATGGCCAAGGATGGTGACGCGCTCGAAGCCCACTACCGCCACATCCTCGAAGAACTGGGCAAGAAAAAAGGCATGCTCGGCATCATCTTCCGCAAAGCACAGAACAAGGTCCAGGATCCGGCCAAGCTCCGCCGCCTGATTGCCGACCTGATTGACCGGGAGCAGTGGGTCACTCTTGAGGCTGACGTGAAGGGCGACGCCTACGAGGGGCTGCTGGAAAAGAATGCCCAGGACACCAAGGGAGGAGCAGGTCAGTATTTTACGCCACGCGCTCTCATCCAGGCACTTGTGGATGTGATGCGGCCAGCGCCAGGGGAGACTATTTGTGACCCGGCTTGTGGGACTGGCGGGTTCCTCCTGGCAGCTCATGACTACATCGTCCACCATTACCCCAATCTCGACAAAGACCAGAAGCGCCACCTCAAACTTGACGCCCTGCACGGTGTCGAGATTGTGGACAACGTGACGCGCTTATGCGCCATGAACCTGCTCCTGCACGGCATCGGTCCCTCTAGTGATGAAGCGGAGCCGCCCGTCAGCACTGATGACAGCCTGCGTGCCGACCCCGGCACGAGGTTCGAGATGCTCCTGACCAATCCGCCGTTTGGCAAGAAATCGAGCGTTCTGGTGGTCAACGAAGAAGGGGAAGAGGAGAAACAGGCGCTCACAGTGGTGCGAGACGACTTCTGGGCCTCAACCAGCAACAAGCAATTGAACTTCGTCCAGCACGTAAAAACGCTGCTCAAAATCAACGGTCGCGCCGCGGTGGTGGTGCCTGACAACGTGCTCTTCGAAGGCGGTGCTGGCGAAACGGTACGAAAAAAGCTTCTCCATGAATGCGACGTGCATACCCTGCTGCGTCTCCCGACGGGGATTTTCTACGCGCAAGGCGTAAAAGCGAACGTCCTTTTCTTTGAGCGGAAACCAGCGAGCGAGACGCCATGGACCAAGACGCTGTGGATCTACGACCTGCGCACCAATCAACACTTCACGCTCAAGACCAACCCACTCAAACGGTCCGATCTGGATGACTTTGTTGCCTGTTACCACCCCGAGAACCGCCACCAACGCAAACCGACGTGGTCCGAGAAAAACCTCACAGGCCGCTGGCGCGCCTACTCCTACGAAGAGCTGTTGCAGCGCGACAAAGTCAGCCTCGACATTTTCTGGCTCAAGGACGAAAGCCTGGAAGATTCGGCGAACCTACCAGACCCCAATGTCATCGCCGCCGACATCGCCGAGGACTTACGGACCGCGCTTGAGCAGTTTGAGGCTATTGGCGAGGATCTGGTGTCGGCGGAAGAGGCTGCGTGACCAGAACACAGGCGCACGAAAGCCGCTCTGAGAGCACCGCTGCTCATCCTTCGGCTCACTCAGAGTAAACAAGCCAAGAGAAACCTATTCCTGAAATACCAAATGCCCAGCCGCTTCTTGCGCTTGGATTCTGGCCTCGAGTTCAGGTGAGAGCACGATCTTGCGAGAGGCGGGGAACTTGTCGCGATCCAGGGTGGGACGCAGGAAATACTGTTCCGGGGTAGGCACTTCGGATTGACTCTTGAGCGGGGCGAAGAACCACACCCGCGGTAACACGCCGGGGTTAAAAAACACGTCTTGATCCTGCGCTGACCACTGCCGGATTTCGTGCGCGTCGTGCACGCTGTAGCGCATGTAATCCAGAGGAACATCCCAATAGTGGTTGAAGAGGATACCGTAGCCCTTGTCTCCCATCGCCGGGTTGTGCAGCTTGGCAATGCGTGTCTCGATAAAGATAAGGTTGTCGTCCTTGCCATACTGCTCGATGCGCAGCGGATAGAAATAGTGCTGGTCGAGCCAGTAGATGATGCGTGGGGCGTAATAGTTGGGCAGCCATTCTTCCCGGACACGCGCCTCGACCACCCAGCACTCGACCCCGCCGTCTGCCGTGTAGAACGGATAGGCGTCCCCCATCATGCGAATCTGCTCAGTTGGCACGTCGTGCAGGGTTCCGTCGGGGTCGGCGAGAGTGACAGTCGGTCGCGTGTTGGGGAAACGGACGGTCTTGTACAGCGTGTCCACTCCCAAGAGATGCCAGGAAAACTCCCAGGGATCACGACCGAAGATATCATCAAAACTTTCGGCTCCTTGCGCAAGCTTGTCCCCGCGGCGCGGCTGTGGTTGACGCCGCACCCGGCGGAGCGCCGGCGAATACGCATACATATCCCAACGCGTCGTGGCTGCTCCGCCGGCGCGGTACTGGATCAGGACCATTTGGTTGCCCAGGTCTTCCGGTGGAAAAATATTCTGCCCGGTGATCTTGCGCGTGGGCCCGCCCGGCGCGGTGTCATACAACTCACCGGCCAGTCCCTGGTGACCGTTGGCGTTCGGCACATAGAAAATCGGGCTATACATCTTGCTCGTGTGCAGGTAGCCCTGGGCAGTGAGCGCACCGGTGACATCCATCAGATTGCACGACCAGCGCGGCGAGTGGCTGAACTCCATCGCGCGGTATCCCATCTCCTCGGCGGTGTAGGGAGGCTCAAAGGGGTAGCGTTCCGCCGGCAGGTACGGCATCTGGGGGTCGCGCGGGGTATCGGTTCGTGAATCGAAGAGCGCGCGTTCGGCATCAGTCAACTCGGTGACCAGACGCCAGGTTTTGGTTGATGCCTGAGGTTCTCCCCATACCTCAGGACGACCGAATAGGAAGGTGAAGAAGAGAACTAACACGTAGACTCTCATCCTCATTTTTTCCATTTTCTCATTTCCCGTTTCCCCCTTTCGCCCCTCTTATATTCGTGGCATCACCTGCGTGGCGAAGCGTTCGACCCCACGGCGGAAAGCGTCCGCGTCCGCATAGCGGCCCAGGCCAAGCACATAGTAACTGGCGCCGGCATCGCGGTAGGCGGCAATACGGTCGATCATCGCCTCCGGAACACCCTCGCGGATCATGCCGCCGACGATCAACTCGGGCACTACACGGCCGCGCTTCTCCGCTTCCTCGCGCAGATAAGCGCCAACCTGCGAGAGATCGTCCGGCCGCAACCCGATCGGGTAGTACGCATCGCCAAAGCGCAAAGTCCGCTCCAAAGCTTTGGGACCGCTGCCGCCAACCCAGATCGGCGGCCGGGCCGGGCGCGGGGCAAAAACAAAGGCAGGAAAGCGCACGAGCTTGCCCTCGTAAGAATTGATATCGTTAGCAAACAAAGTGTGCAGCACCTGCAGCGTCTCATCCGTGAGCGCGCCGCGTTTGCGCGGATCGACACCGAGCGTCTCGAATTCCTGCCGCAACCAGCCTACTCCCGCACCGAGGATCAACCGCTCGCCGGATAGTTCTTGCAACGTCGCCACCTGTTTAGCGGTCAGCACGGCCGGACGGTAAGGAATCACCAGCACGGAGATACCGAGCCGGATGCGCTGCGTGATCCCGGCCAGGTATGCCAGGGTCGTCAAGGGATCGAGGTAACGTCCGCCGGAGCCTTCGGTCTGGTCCGGGGGGATCGCCAGGTGATCGACGACAAAAGCGGCATCAAAGCCTGCCTCTTCCACGGCTCGGGCGCAGGCAGTGATCGTTTCTCGGGTGGACTGCGGCCCCATGTTACGAATGACGACCCCGAATTTCATTGCGCCCCTCCTTGCTCGTCTTCTTCGTCTTGCTCGTCCTGGCACAGGCGTTCGGCCAAGGCTTCTGCGGTCTCGGCCTGGGCGTCCTGATCCGCCCGGATGAGATCATAGGCGATGTTCATCAACATCTTGCCCAGCACTTCGCGTTGGGCAACGTTGAGCCACACGCCCGCCGGCCGGGTCTCTAGCTGGGCGACCAACGTCTCCATCACCCGCGTGCCGGCATCATTCTCCTGGCGTGCGAGCCGGTCCCCAGCCATACCCGCGGCTTGATGCAGCAGGTCGATCTCTTGGACAGTGAGCGTATACGTCGCCATTACGCCAAATCAGGGAAGAGCCACGGCGCGTCCTGCTTGCGCCGCTGCTCGTAGGCAGTGATGTCCGCTTCGTGCTGCAAAGTAAGGCCGATCTCATCGAGCCCATTGAGCAGGCAGTCTTTGCGGAACGGGTCGATGTCGAAATGGAAGCTGGTTCCCGATGGGGTGATCACTGTTTGTGCTGCAAGATCGACGGTGAGCTGATAGCCGGGCTGAGCTTCCACTTCTGTGAATAGTTGGGAGACTTCCTCGGATTTCAGAGTCAGTGGCAGCATACCGTTCTTGAAGCAGTTGTTAAAGAAAATGTCGGCGAAACTCGGGGCGACAATGCAGCGGAAGCCGTAGTCGAGCAGCGCCCAGGGTGCATGCTCACGCGACGAGCCACAGCCGAAGTTATCACGCGCCAGCAGGATTGTTGCGCCCTGATAACGCGGCTGATTGAGAAAGAACGACCGATCGCCGGAGCCGTCGCTGCCGTAGCGCCAATCCGAGAATAATCCTTCACGCATTCCGGTGCGCTTGATGGTCTTCAAGTATTGCTTGGGAATGATCTGGTCGGTATCGACATTGACCCGGTCGAGCGGGGCGACAATGCCTTTCAAAACAGTAAAAGCATCCATATTAGTTCCCTCATCGTAGGGGCAGGTTTCAAACCTGCCCTATCCCCAATTCCGGATATCGACAAAATGTCCTTCGACGGCCGCGGCCACAGCCATGGCGGGAGACACCAGGTGGGTGCGACCGCCCTTGCCCTGACGCCCTTCGAAGTTGCGGTTGCTGGTTGAGGCACAACGTTCGCCAGGATTAAGCACGTCGGCGTTCATCGCCAGACACATCGAACAGCCGGGTTCGCGCCACTCGAAACCCGCTTCTGTGAAAATCGTATCCAGGCCCTCTTCTTCCGCTTGCTTCTTCACCAGGCCCGAGCCGGGGACAACCATCGCATTGACCGTCGGCGCCACCTTTTTCCCCTTGGCGTACTGCGCCGCCAAGCGTAGGTCCTCGATGCGCGCGTTGGTGCAGGAGCCGATGAATACGCGGTCGATTTTGATGTCGGTGATCGGGGTGTCTGGCATCAGTCCCATATAGGCGAGCGCTCGTTCCGTCGCCTCCCGCGCTTGGGGCGTGGGCATGTCCTTCGGGTTCGGCACTCTGCCAGTGATATCGGTCACCATGCCTGGGTTGGTGCCCCAGGTTACCTGGGGGATGAGATCTGCGGCTTTGAGTTCAATGGTCTTATCGAACCTGGCCCCAGGATCGCTGCGCAGCGCTTTCCACGCCGCCACCGCCCGCTCAAACATCTCGCCTTTGGGCGCGAACGGTCGGCCACGCAGGTAGGCAAAGGTGGTCTCGTCGGGCGCCACCATGCCGGCGCGGGCACCCGCTTCGATCGACATGTTGCACAGTGTCATGCGCCCTTCCATCGACAGCGAGCGGATCGCCGAGCCGGTATACTCGATGACATGACCGGTGCCGCCGGCAGTGCCGATCTTGCCGATAACCGCGAGGATGATGTCCTTGGCTGTGCAACGCTCAGGGAGTTTCCCTTCGACGCGAACTTCCATGGTCTTGGCCGGCATCTGCAACAAGCACTGAGTGGCGAGCACGTGCTCGACCTCGCTGGTGCCGATGCCAAAGGCAAGAGCGCCAAAGGCGCCGTGGGTCGCGGTGTGCGAATCGCCACAAACGATGACCATGCCTGGCAGCGTCAAGCCTTGCTCCGGACCGATAATGTGGACAATGCCTTGGCGAATGTCGTTCATGTCAAAAAGGGGAACGCCAGTGGCCTTGCAGTTTTCCTGTAGGGTCTCGACCTGTTTGGCGCTGACCAGATCAGCAATCGGCTTGTCCCGATCAGTGGTCGGCACATTGTGATCGGGCACGGCGATGGCCGCTTGCGGGCGCCGGGGTTTACGCCCGGCAAGTTGTAGACCTTCAAACGCCTGCGGTGAGGTGACTTCGTGGATCAGATGGCGGTCCACATACAGCAGGGTGGTGCCGTCGGGCTCGGTGCGCACGACGTGCGACTCCCAGATCTTCTCGAACATGGTCTTGGCGGCCATAGGCACTCCTTTGACTGAAACTGAGGTGACGGGTCCTACATTTCGCAGATTTGCCACCCGCTGGCAAGCCTCTAGTGGCAAGATGGCAGCGGTTTCCTGCCTATGCTACTGTGACAAACTAGTAAAAAATTGTGAAGTGCCGGAGGGGCGCATGCCGTGCACCCTCGCAGGAGGATTCCCATGAGTGAGTGGACCGTTGAGGTAAGCGAACAGGACTTCGAGAGCGCGGTGGTCGAACGTTCACACACGGTACCGGTGGTGATCGACTTCTGGGCGCCATGGTGCGGGCCGTGCCGGGCGATTGGGCCGGTATTGGAGAAGCTGGCCGACGAACAGCAGGGAAAATTCATTCTCGCCAAAATCAACGTCGACGAGAACCCCGGGCTGGCTCAAGCATTCGGCATCCGTAGCATTCCCGCGGTCAAAGCGGTGCGCAACGGTACAATCGCCGCCGAGTTCCTCGGCGCTCAGCCCGAGCCCGCGGTCCGTCAGTTTATAGAGCAGCTCCTACCGTCCGAGGCTGAAGCACTTGCGCAGGAAGGCAACCGGCTGGAAGAGCAAGGGAAAGCCCAGGGTGCGGAGAGTCTGTATCGCGCGGCGTTGTCGAAGGACGCCAACCAACCGCTGGCGTTGCTCGGCCTCGCACGGTTACTCCTCGAGCGTAGAGAAGAAGCCGACGCCTTATCTTTGCTCGGTCGAGTGCCCTTAAATTCTGCGGAATACGCCGCCGCGCAGCAACTGTCCGCCCAGGTTCGACTCAAACAGAGTGGCGCCAGCGCCGGTGATGAGACACTCTACCGCGAGAAGCTCGCCGCTAACCCCAATGACGTAGAGGCTCGCTTCGATCTGTCACAGGTCCTGGCCGCCTCAGGCCGCTACGAAGAGGCGCTGGTTGAGTTGCTGGCAATCGTGAAAAAGGACCGCAAGTTCCGCGACGACGGCGCCCGCAAGGCGATGCTAGAGATCTTCGAGGTGGTCGGCTCCCGTAGCACTCTGGCCGAGCACTACCGGTCGGAATTGGCGAAGGTGTTGTTTAGCTGAAGTGAGCTATCAGCGGTCAGCAATCAACCAAACCTCACTGAGTGTAAGGGAGACCGTTGAAATCGCTCTAGGGGTGCGGAGGAGACTTTAGTGGCTTATCATCCAGGCCACAAAAGCCAGAGACAAGATCGCAAAAACGACGCTCACTCCCATAAAAATATCGTAGACCGAGCCCATGGCTACATCTCCTCTAATTTGGCCAGCAGCTTTTGCACCTGTTTGTGAATGACCCCGATCACGATCACCAGCACGATGATAGCCACCACCCCAACTCCGGTAAAGATATACCGCCAGAAATCATGAGGCCCAAGCCAGAGTCCGATGGTGCCGCTCACTGTGGCCAGCAAGAATACCCACGCTACCCGGAAACCCTCTGTCAGGTACTTGAGCCGCTCGGTTACTGCTTCTTTGATCACAGTGTCTGTCTCATGGCTTGCGGCTGGCGACGCTGCTCCAGTAGCCAAAGGTGGCTTCACCTCGATGTCAGTGAACCCGCCTCCGTGAGCATCGCGGACAACTCAGGACCTGACCTCAGTTCGTTTTGCGATCTCATCCACTTTGTTGAGAATGTGATCATAGACTTCCGGAATTCGGTTTAACGTTTCTCCTTCCAACAAGAACCTCAACGTCGGGCATCTTTTCATTCAAGAACTCAACCAAGCGCCTCAGTTCTCTCGGAATCTCGTCAGCTACAAAAACGAGACGGACTTTCCCTGCTCGAAGATTCGCTTCCACTTGTTTCCAATAGCCTTCAACATCGACCTCGGGTTCCACCTTAGTCAATTCCCGAACTATGTCGTCGAGAGATTTGCTCTCATTACGCCACGTTTCGGCTGCTGCCTGACGTCATTGGTCCACTGACCAGTACACTACTCCATTGGCAGCGTAATCAAGCATTTGGGCGACAACTTCACGGCGGTTCCGCGTGTCAGATGCTCGTTTACACTCAACAAAAGTGGGAATGCCGTCCTGATCGAGGAACAAATGGTCGAGACTCCAACGATCACTTTCATCCACCTCACCCGGCACTCCTATCTCACGTTTGACGAACAACCAGCGTCTAGGGTTTTCCGGATTGATTTGGTCAGGGGGTAGAAGATCAGGTTTCAGGACTAGCAAGCGTTGCAGAATCTCCTCTGACTCGTAGGGTGTTTCAACCATCTCCTCTCTGACTTTGACATTCTTTCCATCTTTTCCATCGTCGTCGATAAGAAAGATCTCTGCCTTGCTCATCGTAGTTTCCGTGCAGCCGCCGACTACTTTCCTTGCAACCGCTCAACAAACGCCGCATGCTCGGCGGTTCCTAGCCCCTTCTGCAACTCGGCTAGGACCTTTGCCAGATCGCCTGCCAGCAGTGCCTCTACCGCCAAACGCAAACCAGGAAAAACCTGGCTGTGAACTACACCAGACTCATCAGCCGCGAGAGGAACATACTCATCTTCGATCAATCGGAACCAATCCACTTGCTTGTCGTACACCCGCCAGATCACGTATTCTTGCACGCCGTTGCGACGATAGACGCGTAGTTTTTCATGAAGGTCGTAGGAGACGCTGCTGGCGGCGATTTCCACAATCAGCTCTGGTGCGCCTTCTATATAATCTTCCGCACTGACGCGAGAATTTCCTCCTGCTGCTGGTTCCAAACGTAACAAGGCATCCGGCTGGGGCTCGTTGTCCAAGTCGAGACGCACGGTGGTGTTGTCATAGAACTCTACACCAGGGGTTGCCGCACAGTAGGTAGCGAGCCAACCGATAATCTGACCATGAGGTCCGCCATGACTCCTTGCGCGCACAGGCGATGGCATATACACAACCCTTTCAATCAGCTCTGCCTTCTTGATGTCTGGTCTGGCTTCATATCGCCGCTCAAACTCGTAGCGCGTCAGGTGGTCGCCATTTTCCAAAGGCGGCAAATCGACCGGTGCCATCGTCGGTACGGAAGCCGGCCGACCTCGCAACGACCTTTCGTGCATTTCATCTGATTGGATGTTCTTTGCACTCATAAGATATGGCCTTCGCAGCTAAATCTGACCGCTGATTGCTGATTGCTGACAGCTTTCTTCACGCCAGCACCCACTGTTCTCCTTCCTGCCGCGCCACGCCTTCTTTCTTCAGCTTATTGAGGTGCGAGAACACAGAGTTACCGGCAGCGCCATGCAGAAACTTAGGTACATCGGTGTAAATGCGTTCGACCATCGCTGGGATCTCAGTCACCCCAGCCTTCATGGCGTCGAGGATCTGCTGCTCGCGTAACTCGCGGTGAGAGATGTAGTCGTTGAGTTTCTTGTATGGATCACGAATCGCGGGACCGTGGGCAGGGTAGATCACCGCAAGATCAAGCGGGAGCAGTCTCCGCAGCGAGGCCATGTATTCGATGAGCCCTCCGCCCTCTTCCGGCACCACCGTCGTACCCGCTCCCAACACCAGATCGCCGGTGAAGAGGGCCTTTTCTTCCTCCAGGTAGTAGCATAGATGGTCGCGCGCATGACCCGGCGTATGAATAGCGCGCAAGGTGACGCCGTCGGTCTCGACACGCACGCCGTCTTCGATATAGGTCAGCGGCAGGTTGTACGCCTCATCCTTGCCCGGCCAGGCTTTCTTCGACACCTTGAGGTCGCCAAACCGCGCCCGCACTCGGGCGGCGCCACCGATGTGGTCCTGGTGTACATGGGTCAGCACGATCTCCTGGAGTTCGGTCGCGCCCTTGGTTTCGGCTAGTCCCTTTTCCAGCAGAGGATCGTAGACCTCCAGGCCGATGCCGGTATCAAGCAGGATCGGCCGCTTGCCGGTGCCGATCAGGTAGGTGTTGGTACCGGGCCCGGTGAACGGACTAGGGTTTTGTCCCAGCACGGTGGAAACCCGTTCACTCCAAATGTCAAAGTCTGGCATCCGCAGCCCAGCCATGGTGTCAGTGACGATGCGTGTCGGTTGCGCCATTGCTTATCTCCCCAAAAACGTCCGCGCGATGGTTTGCAGTTGAATGTTAGACGTGCCTTCGTAGATCTTACCGATCTTGGCGTCGCGGTAGAATTTCTCCGCCGGAAAGTCTTTGGTGAAGCCTACCCCCCCGAAGACCTCTAGCGCCTGCGAAGCCACACGCTCGCCCACCTGCGAGCAGAAATATTTGGTCATCGCCGCTTGGCGCACAAACGACTGCCCGGCTTCTTTCATGCGGGC
Organism: Binatia bacterium; assembly: GCA_041487975.1. Lineage (GTDB taxonomy): Bacteria > Desulfobacterota > Binatia > Bin18 > Bin18 > JACQEL01. The sequence continues at coordinate 25,513 of JBGPOI010000006.1, forward strand.
CGTGTTATAGACCAGCAAGCGACCGGCTTCGATCTCGGTGGCCAGCTCGGCCAGTTGAAACTGAATCGCCTGGAAGTCGGTGATCACTCGGCCGAACTGCCGTCGCTCTTTGGCATAGGCTAGTGCGGCTTCGAAGGCCCCCTGAGCGAGGCCGATCATCTGCGCGCCGATGCCGATGCGACCTTCGTCTAACGTCTCGATCGCCACCTTGTAGCCTTGGCCAACCTCGCCGACAACGTTGACGCGCGGCACCCGGACGTCATCGAGAATCAGCTCGCAGGTCGAACTGGCGCGGATGCCCAGCTTGTCCTCCTTCTTGCCCACAGCAAAGCCGGGGAACTCCCGTTCCACGATGAACCCGGTAATCCCCTTATACCCTTTTGGCGGGTCGGCGTTGGCGAAGAGCAGATAGAGTCCGGCCTCAGCACCATTGGTGATCCACAGTTTGCGGCCATTCAGGACGAAGGTGTCACCCTCGAGCCGTGCCTGGGTGGTCATGGCAAATGCGTCGCTCCCTGATCCCGGTTCAGACAAAGCGTAGGCGCCGACAACGTCACGTGTCAGACGCGGCAAGAACTGCTCCTTCTGCGCCGGAGTCAGCCAGCGCAGGAGGGCATTATTGACCAGAGTGTTTTGTACATCGACACACACCGCCACAGACGGATCGACACGGGCCAATTCTTCGATCGCCAGGATCGCCATAAGAAAATTCGCCCCTGACCCGCCATAGACCGTCGGGATCTCGATGCCCATCACGCCAAGCGTGAAGAGTTGATCGATCAGCTCGCGCGGCAACTTGCCAGCGCGATCCATCTCCATGACCTGGGGTCTGATTTTTTCTTCGGCGAATCCCCGCACCATCTCGCGGAACAATTGTTCATCTTCGCTCAGTGTTGTGATCGGCATGCGCGTCTCTTGCACGTCGGGCATAATACCACCCCCTATATGCGTGAGGTAAATTCATTCATTTCACGTTGCTCACGCAGTGTCCAGACGCTATAGTCAGGCGGACAGAAAGGCGGTGGTGATGAAGATCGGCTTGATTTCCGACACTCACATTCCCGAAGCAATGCCTGAGCTGCCTGCTCACGTGCGGACGGTGTTTAACGGCGCGGATCTGATCCTGCATGCCGGGGATTTGCATTCCCTCGATGTCTTAAACTGGCTGGAAGAAATCGCGCCCGTGCTGGCCTGCCGTGGGAATGGCGACGACGGCTCGGGCGGACGCGCGGTGGTGCCTGAGGACCCACGTCTGCGCGACGCCTTGGTCACGACCGGTGTGGGATTCAAGATCGGCTTGGTCCACGATGTCTTGGACCCGGATGAGTTCCGCAAATGGCCGATCGAGCGAACGATGGAGCTTTATTTTGGCCGACGCACGGACTTGATCGTCTGCGGCCACACCCATGTCGAGTGCATCAAACGCTACAACGATGTCCTGGTGATTAATCCCGGCAGCCCGACCTTTCCCCACAATTATTCCGCCCAGCCGGGCACGGTAGCGGTCTTAACGCTGCAAGAAAACCGCGGCGGCGAGGTAACGGTCTATGATCTGAAGACCTTGGCGGCGCTGCCGGGATTATCTGTAACGTTCTGAGGGCAGCCACATAGGGCTGCCCCTACAAATTCCAGAGATGAAGAGACATGTAGGGGCGACCCTGCGTGGGCGCCCTGGGAGGTGGGGCTCACCCGCCCAGACTAATCATCTCGATCTTTTTGTGCTCTTTGGGATCGTAGCCGGTCGGTGAGTGCAGTGCGGCAAGGCGTTCTTCCGAATAACGGTCTTTGCGCTTCAGCCAGATTGAACCGAGAACCTGCAGAATTTCCGTATCCGTCGCTCCGCCACGCATGAGCTTCTTGAGGTCGTAGCCTTGGGTAGAGAAAAGACAGGTGACAAACTTGCCGTCGGCCGTGAGCCGGGCGCGTGTACACGTTCCGCAGAACGGCTCGGTCACCGAGGCGATCACGCCGATATCGCCGCCGCCATCGACGAATTGGTAATCGACCGAGGGCGCCCTGCCTTTCTCCCGGCCAATTTTGCGCAAAGGGAAGTAGGCGTTGATGATCTCTAGAATCTCTTTTTTAGCGACCATCTTTTCCGATTGCCACTGGTTAGCATTACCCACGTCCATGTACTCGATGAAACGAATAGCAAAGCCATGCTCACGCGAGAAAGCCACAAGGTCGAGGATTTCGTCGTCGTTGACGCCACGCTCGATCACTGCGTTGATCTTGATGGGCTGCAGGCCGTGACTTTTGGCGGCAAAGAGTCCTTCTAATACCTTGTCCAGATCGCCTCGTTTGGTGATGCGCCGGAACCGGTCCGGCTTGAGAGAATCGATGCTGACATTGATCCGCCGCAGGCCGGCGGCTTTCAAGGCGGCAACTTTCTCCGCCAGCAGCGAGCCGTTGGTCGTGAGACAGAGTTCAGGCGCGGCATCGAGTGCCGACAGCTTGGCAACCAGCTTATCCAGGTCTCTGCGCGCCAACGGCTCGCCGCCAGTCATGCGGATCTTTTCGACTCCCAATTGCACGAAGAGGCGCGCGAGCCGGGTGATCTCCTCAAAAGACAGGACCTCGCTTTTCTCCAACCACTCGTACTCGTCCAGCGGCATGCAGTAGGTGCAGCGGAAGTTGCACCGGTCGGTCACGGATATTCTCAGATCGTGGACTGGGCGGTTGTAGGTATCGCGTAGCATATAGTTTTCCTGGCGGAGACTATTATAACCATTGCATCCCCTCAGCCAAGGGGAATTCCGCGCAGTGGTTCAGTTTAGCCCCTCGTCAAACAAGCCAATTTTCCCATACACGCCATCGTAGCCTGGCGTGATGTTCACCTCGCCTCGGCGCACCTTGAGAATGCCAGCAAGAGTGCGAGCCGGCGTGCCGTCGGCCAACTCATCTTCCTCTAGAGCAAGCAGGATCGCCAGTTCCGAACCGTAGCGCTCGATCAGCCGGTCATACTCCGCATTGACCTTCTTGGTGTTGGGGTGCTGACCCAACGCCGTGGCAATGATTTCTTCCAGCGGCAGGAGATGTTTGGCTGGAATCGCACCCGCGGGTTGATACCCCGCCGCGCGATCCGCCAAGGCCTCGACCCGATGTAAGACACCGACTGTGAGTTTCTTACCGCAGACCGGGCACGCATTCTTGACCTGCCGGGTGTCCGCCGGGGAAAGCCGCACCCCACACTGCCGATGTCCGTCGAGGTGATATTTCCCTTCCTCAGGAAAGAACTCGATGGTGTAAAGAAACTGAGCCGGATCATGGCTGGTGAGGGCGTCGAGCACGCCAGCATAGCTCAGCTCGCACTCCAGCACGTTGGCCTCGCGCGCCAGCTTGCGCGGCGAGTGCGCGTCCGAGTTCGAGATCAGCGCAATCTTGTCCAAGGCCGAGAGCCGCCAGTTCATCGCCGGGTCGGACGACAGACCAGTCTCAACTGCACGAATGAACCCGACATCCTCGCCATAGCACTCGGCCAACGAGTCAAAGCCGGAGAACGAACCGAGCACGGAAAACCACGGCGTCCAGACATGAGCGGGAATGACCTCGCACTCCGGTGCGGTGTTGAGCACAACCTTGAGCAATTCGTGGGCCGAGCACGTCAGCGTCGGCCGCCCGTCGGTGGCCAGGTTGCCATGAACCGCAAGATGAGCGTTGAGGCGGTCCACCGCGGCAAAGCTGGGCGCGAACACCAGCGTGTGAGTTTTGCGCAGCCGCCCAGCGTGACGAAAAATGTTGGTGATCTCGACCGTCAGCAGGAAGCGGATCTCGCGTTCGCCTTCCCGCAGACGAAAGAGTCCTTCTTCCGCCGGTTCGAGTTTTTGCTTGAGGGAGGTGAGATAAATTGGGTGGGTAAAATCGCCCGTACCGAGGAGGGTAATGCCTTTGCGCTTCGCCCACCAGGCGAGGCGTTCGGCTTCCATCTCGCGGCTACAGGCGTAGCTGAAGCGTGAGTGAACGTGTAGATCGGCGATGATACGCATGCGTATCCATTTCGTCCGATCCGCACGGTGCTGTCAAGGGAGCTTGGCTCGAGGCAAACGGAACCGAAGAGGACTCACCACATTGCGTGAGGTGAGAGGATTTCGTAGGAATAAGTGTTGACCCCGTATCAAGGAGGGTAACAACTATGCAAACGCGCGAATTTCGCAGCAGCATCACCACTCAGGGCCGACGCATGGCCGGGGCCCGGGCCCTGTGGCGCGCCACGGGCATGAAAACGGAGGACTTTCACAAGCCGATCGTCGCCATTGCCAATTCCTTTACACAGTTTGTGCCTGGCCACGTCCACTTGCACGAGATCGGCCAGCAGGTCAAAGCAGTCATCGACGCCAATGGAGGCCATGGGGTGGAGTTCAACACCATCGCCGTGGACGATGGCATCGCCATGGGGCATGGCGGCATGCTCTATTCCTTGCCCAGCCGCGAACTCATCGCGGATAGTGTGGAGTATATGGTCCAGGCCCACGTAGCTGATGCCATGATTTGCATTTCGAACTGTGACAAGATCACTCCCGGCATGCTGCTCGCCGCCCTGCGCCTCAATATCCCCACGATCTTTGTCTCTGGCGGGCCCATGGAAGCCGGCAAGACCGAGTTGTCCACCGGTTTAGCGAAGCTCGACTTGGTCGATGCCATGATCGGCGCTGGTGACGATACGCTCAGTGATGAAGACGTGGCGAAGATGGAAGAGGCCGCCTGCCCGACGTGTGGCTCGTGTTCCGGCATGTTTACGGCCAACAGCATGAACTGCCTCAATGAAGCGATTGGCCTGGCCCTGCCAGGTAATGGAACGATCTTGGCCACCCATGCGCTGCGCTGGCAACTCTTTGAGCGGGCGGCCAAGCGCATCGTCGAGATGGCCACAGCCTACTACCTCAATGGGGACGAGTCGGTCCTGCCGCGAAGCATTGCGACCCGTGAGGCGTTTGAAAACGCGATGACGCTGGATATTGCGATGGGCGGGTCCACCAACACCGTCCTCCACCTGTTGGCGGCCGCTCAAGAGGCTGGCGTCAACTTCACCATGGCGGACATCGACCGTCTGTCGCGCCAGGTGCCGTGTATCTGCAAACTCGCCCCCGCCTCCAACCGTTATCACATCGAAGACTGCGCGCGGGCTGGCGGCATTCCAACGATCCTGGGCGAATTAGAACGGGCGGGAAAGCTCCATACCACTGTCATGACCGTAACAGGCCAGACTCTTGGTGAGATGATCGCTAAGAACGACATCCGCCGCGAGCAGAGCGACGAGTTCGCCCGACAACGGAGTCTGGCCGCACCCGGCAATGTGCGGACTAAAGATGCGTTCTCACAGCAGAAGTATTACGACACCCCTGACCGAGATGCCATCAATGGCTGTATTCGCGCGGCGGAGTTCGCCTATAGCCAAGATGGCGGGTTGGCGGTTCTCTACGGCAATATTGCCAAAGAGGGGTGCATTGTGAAAACCGCTGGAGTGGACGAGTCGATCTGGGTGATGGAAGGCCCGGCCCGCATCTTTGAATCCCAAGAAGCGGCATGTGTGGGGATCCTTGGCAACCAGATTAAGCCCGGGGATGTCGTCGTCATCCGTTACGAAGGCCCACGGGGCGGACCGGGCATGCAGGAGATGCTGTACCCCACCTCGTACATCAAATCGAGGCACCTCGGCACAAAGTGTGCACTTTTGACTGATGGCCGGTTTAGCGGTGGGACCAGCGGGTTGTCGATTGGTCACGTGTCGCCTGAAGCTGCGGAAGGCGGCGCCATCGCCCTGCTCGAGGAGGGCGATATCATTCGCATTGATATTCCCCATCGTTCGATCACCGTGTTGGTGTCAGACGAAGAATTGGCAGCACGGCGGAAACGAATGGAAGCCAAGGGCCCAGGCGCCTACACACCGCGCAACCGCAACCGCCTCGTCTCAGCCGCCCTCCAGGCCTATGCGGCGCTGACCACCAGCGCGGCCCGAGGAGCAGTGCGCGATGTAACCCAGGTCCAACGAGAGAGATAGAACAGCAGGCGGGCGCGGACGCTCAACCGATAAACTTGTCGTGAGCAAAAAACGAACAGTCCGCCGCCCGTCGACCCCGACGCCTGTGGCTCATCCCGCATTAGCGCTTCTTGAACTCCATGAATTCCAAGATCGTGCCGTCGGGGTCGCGACAGCAGAAGAAAACCTGCCGGCTGCCGCCCAGGCCGGTCTCATGGGGCTCGGTGAACGGCTCGACGCCCTTTGCCTTCAGTTCTTCATACGCCTTCCAGGCATCCTTCACCTTGAAACAGATGCGGGCAATGCCCAGATGGGCAAGGTGAG
>JBGPOI010000007.1:0-27836 GCA_041487975.1 Binatia bacterium
AGGGTCTTCCCTTCACTGTCGCCCTAGGTTAAAACGACTCACGACGGCAGAGGGACTGACCTGCACAGTAAGAGGGGAAGAGGGATGCAAAGCGTCGCGAAGTTCTTGGCACTGATTCTTGCACTATTCATAACCCTGCCAGGCTGTTCACAGGCTGGTCCTGAATCGACGAAAGGAGGCCCCGTGGTTCTCATGTCCACGTCGCTGGGCGATATCAAGATCGAGCTATACGAGAAAGAAGCGCCGGAGTCGGTGAAGAATTTTCTCTCTTACGTCAATGACAAATTCTACGACGGCACGATCTTTCACCGCGTGATCACCGGTTTCATGCTTCAGGGTGGCGGCTTCACCGAGAACATGGAACAGAAGCCCCCCAAGCCGCCGATCAAGAACGAAGGCGGGAACGGGCTGAAGAACGACACCTATACGCTCGCCATGGCGCGCACGTCCGTCCCGGACAGCGCGACTTCTCAGTTCTTCATCAACGCCAAGAACAACGACTTCCTCAACCGCGATAAATCGCAGGACGGCGTGGGCTACGCGGTGTTCGGCAAAGTCATCGACGGCCTGGAGGTGGTGAAAAAGATCGAGCAGGTGCAAACCGGTCGCAAGGGCATGTACTCGGACGTGCCGGTCGAGGCCGTGGTGATCAAATCGGTGACCGTCCTCCCCTCTGCTACGAAGAAGTAGTTGCATGATCTTCACAAACGGAGGCTGGAACATGCGCTTGCACTGGTGGTTGCTTGCCTTGATTGTGACCCTTATTGTCCTACCGGTCGGTCCGGCACGGAGTGCCTCGCTCGCGCCCGAGCTGCAAAAAGCCCTCGACTCCAGCAAGTACGTCTACATCCAGAGCACCCGCAAGGATGGCAAACTGAGCAAAGCGGCAGAGATCTGGTTCATGTACCATAACGGCGCGGTATGGGTCGCCTCACCCCCATCGACCTATCGCGTGAAGCGCATTAAGGCCGGCCAGACCAAAGCCAAGATCGCGGTCGGGAAAACCGATGGTCCGTCGTTCAATGCCAAAGGGTCAATCGTCAAAGACCCTGAGGCGAACAAAGTGCTGTTCGAGACCTACGCCAAGAAGTATGCGAATGAGTGGAAATCGCATGAACAGAATTTCCGTGATGGCTTGGCTAACGGATCTCGTGTACTGATTAAGTACGAACCGGCGGATTAATGACGTAAAACGTAAAACGTAAAACACACCACTAAAGGAGGTGTAGTATGAATCTTGCATGGGCCAAAGAATGGATGAGCGAATTTAGCGCCGCCGGCATGGAGAAGGCGCTCGCCAGGTATGCCGATAACGTCCAGTTCGAGGACGTGACCTTCGCGCACAAGGCCAATGGCATCGCCGAGCTGAGGAAATTCTTCGCCGGGTTTGTCGCCCCCGGCGCTGGGGAACACGTCTTCACGGTGAATGGCTATTCCGGCAGCGCCGACGGCGGCGCGGCGGAGTGGACCTGGCAGGCAAAGCACGACGGTGATTTCCTCGGAGTTCCTGCCAAAGGCAAACAGACTAATGTGAAGGGTGTATCGATCCTCACCTTCAAGAACGGTAAGATCGCCTCGCAGCACGATTACTGGGATGCCAACACGGTGGTGCAGCAGTTGAAGAAATAGCATCGAATAGTAGGGTGGGTCATGACCCACCCTACTCCGAAGAACGGTTAATCTCTCGGGCAGAGAAAAGAAGCGAGAGGCGGAAGGGCGGAGTATGTCTCCGCCCTTTGTGTTTTTCACCGGGCCGCCGAAATCCCGCCTTCACTCCCTTCATGCGCACGCTGCTGCGCCATGACGCTATGATAGCGGCCATAGCTGAAGTAGATGATCAATCCCAGCAGCAGCCAGATAATCAAGCGCAGCCAGTTTTCCGCCGGGAGCGAGAACATCAGTAATAAGCAGAAAGCGATACCAAGGATCGGCACGAGCGGGACCAACGGGCAGCGGAACGGACGGTCGGCCTCCGGATGCGTCCGGCGCATGATGAGCACGGCCGTGCACACGATCACGAACGCTAGCAGCGTGCCGATGTTGACCAGCTCGGCAAGAATGCGTAGCGGCACGAGCGCGCCCATCAAGCCGACAAAGATCCCCGTCAGGATGGTGGATTTCCACGGAGTGCGAAACCGTTTGTGTATCGCGCCGAAGAAGCTGGACGGGACTAATCCATCCCGCGCCATCGCCAGCATGACACGCGGCTGGCTGAGCATCAGCACCAGCAGCACCGAGGAGATACCCACCAGCGCACCGAGTGAGATCAAGAACTGCGCCCACGGCAGCCCCACCTGCTTGAAGGCGTCCGAGACCGGCGCATCGATGTTGATCTTGTCGTACGGCACCATGCCTGTCAGCACGGCCGCCACGGCAATGTAGAGCACTGTGCAAAGGACCAGAGAGACGAGGATCCCGATAGGGACGTCACGGCGCGGGTTGCGCGACTCTTCGGCGTGAGTCGAAACCGCGTCGAAACCGATATAGGCGAAGAAGATCGTTGCCGCGCCGGCCAGCATCCCCAGCGGCTCTCCGCCTTTTCCCGTCTCGCCAAGAAGGGTATAGCCAAAAAAGCTGAGGCCGGTATAGCCATAAGGCGCAAAGGGCCGCCAGTTTTTGGGATCGACATAGAACGCGCCGACGATAATCACAAAAAGCACAATAGCCAACTTTACGAGTACCATGGCAGCATTGAAGCTAGCACTCTCGCGGATGCCGATAACCAGCACGACGGTGATGAGGCCCGCGATCACCAGGGCCGGCAGATCAAGGATCGTTCCGGTGGCGGCGACCTGCCCGGTTGCCGGATTGAAATCGAACGGTGCGTTGGTGAAGAGGTGCGGTAATTTGATACCGAGAATCCCGATGAAATCCTGGAAATAATGCGACCAGCCGTGCGCGACGGTGGCGGACCCGACCGCGTATTCGAGCACCAGGTCCCAGCCGATGATCCAGGCGAACAATTCGCCGAGCGTGGCGTAGGCGTAGGTGTAAGCGGAGCCGGCGACCGGCACCAGCGAGGCGAACTCGGCGTAGCATAGCGCGGCGAAGATGCAGGCCGCCCCGGCGACGACAAACGACAGGGACAGCGCCGGTCCGACCTTATCGTGCGCCGCTACGCCGGTCAGGACAAAAATGCCGGTGCCGATGATTGCCCCCACACCCAAGCTAGTGAGTTGCACGGGCCCGAGCACCCGGCGCAGCCGGTTCTCGCTTGCCATTTCTTCGAGTAACAGGCTCAGCGGTTTTCTCGCGAACAGTTGTTTACGCATGCATTCCACCCCCCACGGTTTCTTGTGGGGAATAGACTACGCGAGCTTGCGCCGGAGAGCAAATCAGGGAAGGAACTCCCGTTCGCCCTTCGACAAGCTCAGGCCGAACGGAGCGGGGGGGGTTCGTCCAATAGCCATTCGTGCTGAGCCCGTCGAAGCACGAACAGAGGAGTAGCGTGCGCTGTGCGCACGACAGATTTGTTCATGAGCAGATGCAGGCGAAGAATCTCGCAGCAAGACGAGACCCCTCGCGGTGTTTATCCTGAGTGAAGTCGAAGGAATCAAGAAAAGACACGGGCAATTTCTTTCATCCGACTCGCGTGGTAAGACGACCTGCGACAAGGAGGGACGTGCCATGCCTGAAGAAATCGGTCTATTCGAGGCGATCCACAACATGCGGGCGATGCGCCGGCTCAAACCCGACCCGGTGCCGGATGCCCTCATCCGCAAAATCATCGCCGCTGGCCTATGTGCGCCCAGCGGCGGCGACGTACAGCACTGGCGGTTCATCGTCGTGAAAGACCCCGAGATCAAGAAACAAATCCAACTCCGCTACAAAAAAGCGCTGGACCAGCTTCTGCCTCGTTATCGTGCCGCTCCACCCCCGCCGGGCAAAACCGAGGCGCAAAAGCACCGCATGCTCGATGCGGTGGTCCACCTCACCGAGCATTTTCATGAAGCGCCGGTGCTGATCGTCTGCTGTCTGGTGGGGGACTTCGCCGCGTCCATCGGGCTGGCAAAAATGTCCGGCGCTTCGATCTACCCCGCCGTGCAGAACATGCTACTGGCTGCACGCGGTCTGGGTCTGGGCACGACCCTCACTACTCGTCACTTACTGTTTGAGAAAGAGGTGAACGAGGTCTTGGGTCTGCCGGAAAAGGCCGAGACCTTTGCCATCATCCCCATCGGTTATCCTATGGGCAAATTCGGCCGGGTGTCGCGGCAGCCGGTGGAAGAGGTCACGTTTCAGGATCGCTGGGGCATTCCATATGCGTGAGCAACTGGCTTTTTTGCAGCAGAAGCGGAGAAACGGAGAGGGGGAGAAATGGAGAAAGACTTTCTCATTTCTCCGATTCCCCGATTCCCCGATTCCTCGATTCCTGTTCTCCCAGACTGGTACTGCGGAGCCGGGGGCGTAATGGACTGGGGCGCGCTGGTAACGACGACGTTACATTTGTATCAACAGGCGGCAAAGGAAGCGTGGGAAAAGGGCAGCCGCGCGTGGCCGGTTGGCCTGCTGCCATTCGTGTACGGACCGGTGTTTTTTCTCACCGCTGTCTTCGTCGCGCCCTTGGGTCTCATCGGCGGCTTCATTCTGGGGCTCGTCCTGGCGTTGTGCGTCAGCTCGTATCTCTATTTCATTGCTGGTGTGGTCAACGGCAGCCGCATGGGTCTGCGGGACTTGGCCGAGAGTTGGCGTCCCTGTTTCTGGTCGGTCATCACTATTCTGTTCTTTCTCTCCATCGTGCGGTACGCGCTGGAGTTGCTGGTCCCGCTGGGGGCGGCCGGCGGCTATGAACTCCGCACCGTGATCAACCTGGCGCTGATGATCCTGCTCAATCCGATACCCGAAGTCATCTATCAAGGCCAGAGTAGCGGACTCAACCTGTTGCAGGAGAGCTTTGATTTTCTGCGCAATAGTGGGGTGGAGTGGTTTCTGCCGTTCGTCGCTCTGGCCGTGTTTGCGATTTTTTTCTTTCCGCTGCCAATCCTGATGATGCCGCTGCAGATCGGCCACCTCACCTTTCCCACGCTGGGGGGCGGAGGTCTATTCTCTGGCTCACCTATCAGTCTGCTATGGGCAGTGCTCAGCGCCTTCATCTTATTTGCTCTGATGGTCTTTCGCGGACTGCTGTTCCGCGCCCTCGCTGGCAGTACCCGCCGCCAGCGCGTGTACCGTTCTCGGTTTTCGTAATCCTTACCCACCGAGCTGAAAGCTGACTGCTGATTGCTGACGGCTATTCCCCCGATGTTGGCAGTCCCGCCCGGCTCGTGTACAAACAGAAGATTGTGGTGACACTCGCCGATGTCCAAGCTGCGCGCGCCCGCATCGGGGCGGCCATCTATTGTTCTCCCTGCGCTTACTCAGAAACCGTGAGCCGCATGGCTGGCGCGCGAGTGTTCTTCAAGCTCGACAACCTGCAGATGACCGGCTCGTTCAAGGAACGTGGCGCCCTCAATAAGTTGCTTTCGCTCAGTCCGGACGAACGCAAAAACGGGGTGATCGCCGCCAGTGCCGGTAATCATGGCCTGGCGGTCGCATTCCACGCCCAGCGTTTAGGCATCCCCGCAACTATCGTCATGCCGCGCTTCGCCCCGCTGATCAAGGTTTCCTGGGCCCGGCGTTACGGCGCTGAAGTGATCCTCGCCGGTGTGGACTTCGACGAGGCCCTGGCTGAAGCCCAGCGTTTACAGCGGGAACGCGGCAGCTTGTTCATCCCCGCGTTCGATGACCCCGCAGTGATCGCCGGCCAGGGAACGCTCGGCCTGGAACTGCTGGAACAGGCGCCGGAGTTGGACGCCGTGCTCGTGCCGGTGGGCGGGGGCGGCTTGATCGGCGGCATCGCCCTGGCGCTCAAGCAGAGCGGTTTCAACGGCCGGGTCATCGGTGTCCAAGCCGAGCGGGTGCCGGGTATGCAAGCAGCCCTTGAGGCAGGCCATCCCGTGTCCCTTCCCTCCGCTCCCACGATTGCCGACGGCATTGCCGTGCGGCGGGTCGGTGAGCTGACCCTCCCGCTGGTGCGGCGGTATGTAGACGCAATTGTGACCGCGAGTGAAGCGGAAATCGCCCGCGCGATCCTCCTGCTCCTGGAAAACGAAAAGACCGTGGTCGAAGGCGCGGCCGCGACCCCTCTGGCTGCATTGCTCAACCGCCCGCTCGGGCTGAATGGGCAGACCGTCGTGCTGGTCCTCTCCGGCGGCAATATCGATGTCAACGTCATCGCCCGGGTGATTGAAAAAGGGCTGGTGCAGGAGGGGCGACTAGTGCGGCTGAGCCTCATCATCTCCGATCGGCCTGGCGCGCTAGCGCGGGTGAGCACGCTGGTGGCCGACCAAGGCGCTAACATCCAGGAGATCGTCCACACGCGCGGATTTAGCCGAGCGGAGATCGGCGAGTCCGAGATCACCCTGACGCTGGAAACCTACGGCCCGCAGCATATTGCTGAGGTGCACGCGGCTCTACAGACGGCCGGGTATCAGATCAATGAAGAACGGCCGGGGCCGGTAGAGAGAGAGGTATTTTCAGGATGATGTTCAAACCGTTTGCTGGACATGTCAATTATCCCGAGATGGAACACAACATCCTGCGTTTCTGGCAGGAGCAGGACATTTTTGCCAAGTTGCGCGCGCAGAACGCCGGCGGCCCGTGCTGGTCGTTTATCGATGGCCCGATTACCGCCAACAACCCCATGGGCGTCCATCATGCCTGGGGGCGCACCTATAAAGACATCTACTGCCGCTACAAAGCCATGCAGGGCTACGATCAGCGCTGGCAGAACGGCTTCGATTGTCAGGGATTGTGGCTCGAGGTCGAGGTCGAAAAACAGCTTGGGTTTAACTCCAAACAAGACATCGTACAGTTCGGCCTGGAGAACTTCTCTCGCGCCTGCCGTGCCCGCGTGGAGCAGTACGCCGAGCGCATCACGCAGCAGTCCATCCGCATGGGACAGTGGATGCATTGGTATGACGCCCAAGGCAAACCGACGTCCTATTTCACCATGGATGACAACAACATCGAGCATATCTGGCATTTTCTCAAAAAGTGCGACGAGTTGGGCTGGCTCTATATGGGTCACCGCGTCATGCCGTGGTGCTGGCGCTGCGGCACCTCGCTCAGTCAGCACGAGTTGATCGACTCTTATCGCGAACAGATCGATCCATCGGTGTACTTCCGCTGCGCCATCCACGGCCGCCCGGGCGAATACTTCCTGGTGTGGACGACGACGCCGTGGACGCTCACCTCCAACGTCGCCCTGGCCATCCATCCCGAGATGGACTATGCGCGGGTGCGGGTCAACGGCGCTATCTATTACCTCGTCGCCGCCCGCGCCGAGGCCGTGCTGCCCAAAAACGCCGAACGCTTGGGCACGGTCAAAGGCAGCGAATTGTTAAGCCTGAGCTACGACGGCCCTTTCGATGAACTGCCGGCGCAAGCGGGGGTGAGCCGCCGCACTATCCCTTGGGATGCGATCTCCACCGAAGAGGGAACGGGTATCGTGCACATCGCTCCCGGCTGCGGCGCCGAGGACTTTGAACTGGGCAAGCAGTTGAATCTGGACACCCTCGTACCGATCGACGACAATGGTTACGTCGTGGACGGCTTCGGCTGGTTGGTCGGCAAGCATGTCACCGAGGTCGCGCCGCTCATTCGCGAGAATTTGCAAAAGAAAGGTGTCCTTTTCACTTGGGGTGATTACGATCACCGCTACCCTATCTGCTGGCGGTGCAAAACGCCGCTGGTGTTCCGCCTCGGCGACGAATGGTTCATCTCCTGCGCGGAGGTGCGTACCCGCATGAAGCGCGAAGCGCTCACGGTGCGCTGGATGCCGGAGTACGGCGGCAGCTTAATGCAGAACTGGTTGGACAACATGGGCGATTGGTGCATTTCGCGACGTCGTTTCTGGGGATTGCCGCTGCCCATCTATATTTGTGAGGCGTGTCATCAGCGCACGGTCATCGGCGGCAAAACTGAATTGCGTGACCGCGCCCGCAATCCCGAAGCGGTGGACAAGCTCCCGGAGTTCCACCGCCCGTGGATCGACGAAATCACCATCGCTTGCCCACGCTGCGGCGCCACGGTCGAGCGCGTCACCGAAGTCGGCGACTGCTGGCTCGATGCCGGCATCGTGCCGTACTCGACCCTCAATTATCTGCCCGACCATTTGCGGGCCGATGGCGCGGTCCTCTCGATCCGCTCGGAAGAGACAACGGTCAATGGTCAGTCGGCTTGGCAGCGGTGGTTTCCCGCCGCGTTTATCACCGAGATGCGCGAGCAGATCCGCTTGTGGTTCTATTCCATGCTCTTTATGTCCGCGACCCTAGAGAACCGCACGCCCTATCTTTCGGTCCTCACCTACGAAGAGATGCGCGACGAGAACGGCACCCCGTTCAGCAAAAGCGGTGGCAACGCCATCCCCTTCGACGAGGCGGCGGAGAAGATGGGAGCGGACCCGATGCGCTGGCTCTACGCGGCCGCGCCGCTCAACCAAATCTTCCGCTTCGGTTACGGCCCGGCCGACGAAGTCAAGCGCAAAATGCTGACCTTGTGGAACTGCTACAAGTTCTTCATCGAGTACGCCAATCTCGACAAGCCGATTCTCCGCAGTCCCCTCTCTACTGCATACTCCGCACTCCGCACTCCGCACTCCGCACTGGATCGTTGGATTCTCGCACGCCTACAGCAACTCGTGGCGCTGTGCAACGAGCGCCTGGACAACTTCGACGCAGTGGCGGTGACGCGTGAAGTAGAAAAGTTCATCGACGACCTGTCCACCTGGTACGTGCGGCAAAGCCGTCGTCGCTTTTGGAAGAGCGAGGACGACGCGGACAAAGCGGCGGCATATCAGACGCTCTACGATGTGCTGGTCACCCTATCTCTGTTGATCGCGCCCGTCATGCCTTTCACCGCCGAGGAGTTGTACCAAAACCTCGCGCGCGCGGTGGACGCGAACGCGCCGGAGAGTGTCCACCTGTGCAGGTACCCGCAGGCGCAGGCCGCCAAGCAAGATCAGCAACTCGTCGAGGATGTCGCCACGCTGCGACGCGTGGTCTCGCTGGCGCTGTCGGCGCGTAACGCGGCCAATCTCAAGGTGCGTCAGCCGTTGGCGCGGCTGCTGGTCAAGCCCAGCGACGCGCGCGAACGCGACGTCCTCGTACGCATGCAAACGC
Source organism: Binatia bacterium (assembly GCA_041487975.1). Classification (GTDB taxonomy): domain Bacteria; phylum Desulfobacterota; class Binatia; order Bin18; family Bin18; genus JACQEL01. The sequence continues at coordinate 9,162 of JBGPOI010000007.1, forward strand.
AGATCCTCAATGAACTGAACATCAAAAACCTGGAGTTCATCGACGACGAAGCGTTACTGCACAGCTTTTCGGTCAAACCCAACTTCACCAAGCTGGGACCGAAGTTCGGCAAACGGGTACCCCACATTCAGAAGGCACTGGCAGCTGCGGATGCGACAGCGATTGGCACGCAAGTCACGGCAGGCGAGCCGGTTGAACTCAGTGTGAACGGAGAATCCGTCACCCTTGCCCCGGAAGATCTCGTTGTCGAACGGATTCCTGCCCAAGGGCTAGCGATGGCGTCGGACAGCGGCTGCCTTATCGCGTTAGACACGCAACTCACGCCGGAATTGCTTCGCGAAGGCATGGCGCGCGACTTCGTGCGCTACGTACAGGAATTGCGCAAACAGGCGGACTTCAATGTTGCCGACCGCATTATCGTTCACTACGTTGCGGACGGTGAAGCAGCGACTGCGATCACGCAGCAGGCTGCCTACATTCAGCAGGAAACGCTGGCGGAGGAACTCTCAGTCGGTGAACCTCCGGCTGGAGCAACTACAACGATGCTGACGCTGGGCGGGCATCCTGTACGGGTCGGTGTCGTTCGGGTGCAACCGACGTGAGGAGAAAATGGATCATTGAGTCATTGATCCATTTGTGCGTTTCTTCATGGTTCAATAAAAATCAATCTTCTATGGTCCCCCGGCCGCCTTCGTGCGCGCCTCGACTGCGACCATGAACGGCCCACTCAGTTCCTGAGGGAGTCCCGTATCGCTTTTGCCTACTACTACGTAGGCACCATCGGGCTCACTGAAAAAGACCCCGCTCATACTCTTCCTGCCACCGAGGAACTTCTCGGTTTCCACCCGGAAATACTTGCCTCGCAACCCCCGGAGGTCGAATTGGTCACCCGTACTGGCCAGTTGCCAACCGTTTTGCGGAGCGACCTCGCGAAGGATGGCAATCGCCTCTTCCGGCGTGACCTTGAAGTGTAGCCTTTCACCAGCCGATGCTCCGGGAGGATTGTCACTACCCATGCCGGGGATAACGGACTTGATCGTGCTACAACTAGTGAGATGAGTCAGGCTCAACGAGAGAATGAAGAAATATGCTGCCGTCCGGGAACTCTGCATAAGCTCCTACTCGAAATATTACGCCGCTGCCTCTAAAAGAATATTTCAAGTCGATCATGCTAATATGCCGACAACCCACCGTCCGCGGGAATGATTGCGCCGGTGAGCATGCGCGCCTCGTCCGACGCCAGAAACAGAGCAACGTTGGCAATATCCTCGGGCTGACCAGTAGCGAAGGGATATTGTTTCCAGTCCACTTTGATGCCCCGTGTCTGGGGAGTGGTTGCCGGTTCTTCCATGCTCTTGCCGAAGCGTTGCTTGACGCGATCAGTCAGCACCACCCCCGGGCAAATCGCATTTACGCGGATGCCATTCTGGGCATACTCGCACGCCATCGCCTTGGTCAACGCAATCACCCCGCCTTTCGCCGCAGTGTAGATGTGCACGGGGAATGCGCCGCGCAGCGCGACGACAGAGGACATATTGATGATCGCGCCTCCACCTGCCTTGGTGATCTCGGGAATGCCGTGGCGGGAGCAGAGAAAGGTCCCTAACAAATCAAGAGATTGGGTGTGGTTCCACACCGACATGTCCACATCCGTCACGCGGTTGTCCTGCACCACCGATCCGCCGGCACAGTTGTAGAGGACATCGAGCTTGCCGTAGCGCGTGACGGTTTGCTGAATCGCGCTTTTGACGCTCTCCTCTTTGGTCACATCCGTTTCAATGAAGGTGGCGTCACCGCCAGTGTCGCGCACCATCTGCTCGGCAGCGCGCCCTAATTCAGGATTGATTTCAGCAATCACCACCTTGGCGCCTTCCCGAGTGAAGAGCCGTGCGGCTTCCCGCGCGATGCCCGAGCCTGCACCGGTGATAAACGCGACTTTTCCTTGCAGTCGTCCCATGTTCCTCTCCTTTGTTCGTGCTTCGACCAGCTCAGCACGAACGATTACCGCAATCAGGTAGGGGCGGTTCACGGACCGCTTCTTCCTATCCCGTTCACCCTGAGCTTGTCGAAGGGTGAACGACGGTTTTAGCAACCTACTACGGCTCCTCCGTCGTCCTCGCAGGGCTACTCCTACAATCGGACGGTGACGTTTCTCCCGTAGCAGATCGCGTCTGGCGGAGCAACCCTCAGCCTTCATGGCTGCCCTCCTCCTTTTCTGCTATGAGAATTCGGCAGAGCAAAAGGACCGTGACTTCGGCAAACGTGGAGGCGGGCATGTTGGAAGAGTATCCCAAAGAAGCCATCCTCAAAGACGGCACGCGAGTAACGCTGCGACCACTGGAGCATGGAGATGCCGAGCGGCTGGTCGCGTTCTTTCAGAGTATCCCTGAGGACGACCGCTGGTACCTGCGGCATGATGTCAGCGACCCAGCCACCGTCCGCCAATGGGCGCTGCAGGTCGATTACGAGCGGGTGATCCCTATCATCGCGGTGAATGAAGAACAGATCGTTGGCGACGCCACCCTCCACCGCCGTCGCTACGGCAGTAGCCGACACGTCGGTGAGGTGCGGATCGTCATCGATCCGGACTATCGCACCAAACGACTGGGTACCTGGATGTTACTCGACATCGTGCAGTTAGCCACCGGTCTGGGTTTAGAGAAACTGGTGGCCGAGGTCGCCAGCAACGAAACCGCCGCCCTCAAAGCTATCCGCCGACTCGACTTCGTGCGCGAGGCGGTGCTTCCAGAATTTCACAAGGACCGGGCCGGAAATGAATGCGACTTGGTCATCATGGTTAAGAACCTGGCGCCAAGGTGGACGGACTTCTAAGAGGGAAAAGGCGGCTGAAGCCTCCGTTCACCTTTCGAGAGGCTCAGGACAAACGGGGAGTGATGTGAATGCGTTCGATAACCCGCTCGTGCTGAGCCTGTCGAAGCACGCGCAATCTTCTGGCACCCGGTTAAGCATAGTGAACGACTCCATTCCTCAGCCAGAATACCCCGTCGCGCGGGAGAGTGAGATCCCCTCCCCGTTCGGCCCAGTCCGTATCCTCAGCACCTGCTCGCCCGCCTGCCTTCATACCTTGACACTAGAGGAAGGAATCGGCCGCTTCGCCCGTTATCGCTCGATTATCTCCGGCATTGAAACGCTGGAAACGGTTGCCGCTTTGCCTGATGCCAACGTCACCATTGCGCTCTCCCCTGCTGGACAAATCATCAGCTACATCGAGTGCAGCTACCCGGACGCGGTGGAAGGCTGGCACGATAATGCCGAGGGTTTGTGTTATGAGCTAGGCGCGATTGAGGTCAGTCGCAACTGGCGCCGCCTGGGGCTGGCCCGCGCCATGACGGCGCTGATTCTGGCCGATCCGTTCATTGAAACGAAAGTCTTTTTCCTCACCGGCTACTGCTGGCATTGGGATCTGGACCAGACGAACTTGTCTGCGTATGCCTATCGCAATATGCTGGTGCGGCTGTTCCGGCCGTTTGGCTTTCGCGTCTATCTGACGACCAATCCGGAGATCACCATGTCTTCGGCCAACGTCCTGATGGCGCGGATCGGCACTCGGGTCGCTCCGGTCCAGATCGAACACTTTCAGAAGATGCTGTTCACGTTTGAGAAATGAGAAGCCATCAGCACTCAGCACTCAGCACTCAGTGTTGTAGGGTGGGCACTGCCCACCGTCCGCAGTACGTCCGCCTATTGTTGTTGTTCATCACTTTACTCTCATCATCTTCTTGTTCCAAAGAAGTATCGTCCGCGCAGTCACAGCTTACCCTCTCAACCGTGGTCCCTACGGCAGTTGTCGCCCTAGCGGCCGCCGCCCCGACCGATCCCTGGGCGGCGCAACGCACGCTGTTAATCGGCGACACCCTGGAAAAGCAGCGCGAGATTTTTCGCCTCGGCTATCGCTTCCTACAAGAAAAGAACCGCGATGGGGCGCGTATATTCCTGACCCGTGCGCTAGAAGTCTATCCGACCCTGGCGGATTACAGCTTGTATGCTCTCGGGACACTGAACCGCGACGAAGGCCAGACCACGGAGGCACGCACCCTGTTTCACCGCCTGCTCGCCGAGCACCCGGATAGCATCTGGGCCGGCTCCGCGGCCTTGGAGCTAGCCAAACTAGCAGTGACTGAGAACGACTGGTCGGAGGCAGCCCGGTACGCCGAGCAGGCACGCACCTCTCACGCGGTATTAGCTCCGGTGCGGCAGGAGGCAGCCTTGGTTCTGGCCCAAGCGCGGGAAGGACAAGGCGATGCAGCCGACGCCTACAGTCTGTACCAAGAGCTGCGGCGCACGATCCCGCGCTCGGCCGTCGGCAAGATCGCCAAGGCGCGGGTCGAGCAGCTCCGTGCTGCCGCGCCCGCCCGCTTCGCGTTCGATAACGACCGAGAATATCTTGAGGAAATGCGGCTGCTGACCCAGGAAGGCGATACGGCAAAAGCCGAGGCGCTCGCGCAGCAATTTACCGCCAAGTTTCCCGTTAGTCCGCTGCGACCGGAAGTGCTCAGTCTCTTGGCGCCGCTCTACAAACGACAAGGGCGGATCGAGGATGCCCTCAGCACCTGGAAAGAAATCACTGATAGCTATTCCAGCAACGCCGTGGCGCCCGCGGCATTATACGAATGGGCAACGTTGCTGTGGAACAAGGACCGCGACGACGAGGCGCGCGCCGTGTTCGAGCGTTTGACCCAACGGTATCCACACCACGACAAAGCGGCCGAAGCCTGGTACGCGCTCGGCCGCATTTTTCAAGAGCGAGAGGAAGACCAGCGAGCCGCTACCGCCTATCAGCGCTTGGCCACGCTTTTTCCCGACACCCAGCTCGCCCGCGAGGGGCGCTGGCGTCAGGGATGGATGGCGTATCGTCGAGAGGATTTTCGTGAGGCCGAAGGGCGGTTCGCCGCTTTAGCCAAGGCGGCGTCAGGGACGCCCGAGGGCGAGAGTGCCCTCTACTGGCAGGCGCGTGCCACAGAACAGCAGGAGCACCCGGACAAGGCGAAACACCTCTATCGTGATCTGTTGCGTCGTTATCCAGACAGCTACTACACCCTCTGGGCGGAAAAGCGGCTCAATTTATCCTCGCCGCCGCTGCAACCGGGAACGGATGGAGCTGTGACTCCCCCTCCCCTATCGCCAGCGCTTGCCAGACACTACTACCGCAGCCAAGAACTCTCTGCTATTGGCTTGCTCCGCCTTGCTCGACGCGAACTCGATGTCGTGAAAGAAGGAACCCCGCACGAGCCTGCGTCCACGCGTTTTCTCTTGGCGGAGTACAGCCGCCTGCAAGGCTACGCCGCGGCCCTGCATTTCGCCTTGAACCTGGCCAAGGAAGGCAGTGGTAACTGGCTGCGCTATTTGTACCCGCACGCCTATTGGGAGACGATCAGTGCCCAAGCTCAGGGGAAGCGCCTTGATCCCTACCTCGTGCTTGCCCTGATCCGCCAAGAGAGCGCGTTCGATCCCGAGGCAGTCTCTTCTGCACAAGCGTACGGGCTCATGCAACTCCTGCCCGAGACGGCGGCCAGATTGACACATGCGTCGTCCGTGTCCCCTGCCTCTCTGGTCGATCCCGATTTTAACGTGCAAGCCGGCACCGCCTACCTCCGTCAACTGCTGGATCTGTACCACGACAACCTCTTCATGGCTGTGGCCGCCTACAATGCCGGCGAAAACGCCGTGGACAAATGGCGCACGCGCTACGCAAATCTCGCGGCGGATGAGTTTGTCGAGAGCATCAGCTTTCGCGAGACGCGCAATTACGTGAAGCTGGTGCTGCGCAACTACCGGACGTATCGACGGCTGTACGGTGGAGGAAAAGTAATGAGTGATGAGTGAAAAGTGAAAAGTTAAAAAAGAAAAGACCCAAAATTCTTCACTCTTCACTTTTCATTCTTAACTGCCTTAAGAGCTTGCGTGGCAGCCCGCCAAAAGCGCCGTTGGACATAATCAAGACGACATCGCCAGGCTGGCAAGCTCCGGCCAGAAAAGCGCAGATCTCCTCGACGCTCTGCCCCGCGTGCGCCTCTTTACCAACGGCCTGGAGGTCGGCGGTGAGTTCAGCCGGTGAGAAAAGATCTGCGGTGGCGAGCGGGTCTTGTGGCTTAGTGTAGACTGGACCGATGATCGTCCGGTCGGCAAGAGCGAGCGCCGTGGTGAGTGGTTTCTGGAACACGCGCCGCCTACAAGTGTTCGAGCGCGGTTCGAACACAGCCCACAGGCGACGGTTGGGATAGCGCAGCTGCACGGCTTCGATCGTCACGGTCACGGCGGTCGGGTGATGGGCGAAGTCGTCGATGATGGTGACGCCGTTCGCCTCACCCACGAGTTCTTGCCGGCGCTCGACGCCGAGAAAACTGGCCATGCCCGGCGCGATCTCTGCCGCCGACAGACCAAATTCGGCACAGAGTGCACTCACCCCGAGGGCATTGCGTATGTTCATCCTGCCCAACAGTGGAGTGGTGAAACGGCCGACCTCTTTGTGATTGTGCGTGACCGTAAAGGAAAGACCCTTGCCGTCATCAATCACATCTTGTACCTGCCACTCGGCATCGTCGCGGAACCCGAACGTCGCAAAAGGTTGCCCGGCAGTTCGGGCGACAGCCAACGCCGCAGGGAAGTCGCTGCACACCAGCAGCGGCGCGCCGGTCGGCACGATCGCGAGGAGCCGGGCGAAGGCGTCCTGCACGTGCGGCAAATCACGATAGATGTCAGCGTGATCGAACTCCACCGCATTGAGCAACACCGCTTGCGGTCGGTAATGGAGGAACTTAGGACCCTTGTCGAAGAACGCCGAGTCATATTCATCGCCTTCAACGGCGAAGAATTCGCCTTCACCCAATTGATACCCACGGCCGAAGTTTCTACTGATACCGCCCACCAGCATGCCAGGCTGACGTCCGGCTTTCTCCAGCACCCAGGCAAGGAGCGCGGTCGAAGTCGTCTTGCCATGCGTGCCGGCAACGACGAGCGGGCGTTTGCCTGCGAGAAAGAACTGAGCCAGCGCCTGCGGAAAAGAGAGATAAGGAATGTTCGTCTCCAGTAGCGCGGCAACCTCAGGGTTGGTGCGCGACACCGCATTGCCGACGATCACTAGTTCAGGCGCGGGCACGAGGTTGTCCGCCCGATACCCCTGCATCACTGCGATCCCAGCCCGAGCCAGAAAATCACTCATCGGCGGGTACACTCCCTGGTCCGAGCCGGTCACACGATACCCACGCTCTTTGAGCATGGCCGCAAGCGTAGCCATGGCGACCCCGCCGACGGCAATCAAATGAATGTGCGAAGTCCGGAGTCCGGAGTCCAGAGTCGGGATTTGAGATTCAGAGGTTTTCATGTTGACTACTGGCTATTCTCTCCGAGCACCACCCGCATGATCGCCTTATGCAGCGCGGGCCGGAAGGCCTGGATCTTGTCGTTATCACGTCGCGGGTGCACGCGGTTGCTCAGCACGATCACATGCACGTGCCGCTCCAGATCGATCCATACTGAGGTGCCGGTGAAACCGAGATGGCCAACTGAGTGTGAAGAGAAGAGATCACCCGCACTCGAATGCTGAGGAGACGGGGTGTCCCAGCCCAGAGCCCACGTCGAGCCTGGCACGCGGCCGTCGCGCGTCCAGAATTCACGCATCAGGCTTGATGGCAAGAAGGTGCTCTCGCCGCGATAACAGGCGATCAGGCAGTTGACCAAGCGATCCACATCATCCACGGTGGAAAACAGGCCCGCGTGGCCTGCCACTCCGCCCATGACGTAGGCGTTATCGTCGTGCACCTCGGCACATAACACCCGCTTCCGCCAGGGGCAGCGCTCAGTCGGCGCGAATTGCTCCACCAGCGGCTGGAGTCTGCGCCGCCGCACGATTTCCAAATTGATAAACGAGGTCGAGCGCAGCCCGAGGGGACGAAAGATTTTATTCCAGCAGTACTGATCGAGTTCCAGGCCGCTGATGGTTTCCACAGCCGCGCCGAGCAGCATGAACCCCAGGTCGCTATAGATGGCTTGCCGCCCAGGCGGGCTCTCAAGTTTCTCGCGTTGCAATTGCGTGTAGACAAATTCTTTGGCGCCGGAGGTTCCAACAAATCCGACTTTCTTCCCTTTCGCCTCCAGGGCAATAATTTCACGATAGTAAGGACGCCAAGCCGGCAAGCCGGAGGAATGGGAAAGAAGGTGACGAAAAGTGATGTCCGTTGTTCCGTGCACGCCGAAGTTAGGGAAAAACCGCACGACGCGGTCGTCGAGGCGCAGTTTCTTTTCCCGCACCAGCAACATGATGGCGAGGGTTGTCGCCAAGGGTTTAGTCAGCGAGGCGAGATCGAAAACGGTCTCTTCGCTCAGGGGCGCCTGAGCAGGTTCCAGACTGCGCCAGCCTAAGGCCCGGCGGTAGAGGACCGTCCCCGCACGGTTGACCAACACCACCGCGCCCGGAAAGACCCCCTGCTCGACCGCCGCGGTCACCTCCTGATCAACCGTGGAGAAATCCATGGCCGCGCCTCACTGGACTGCGGGTTCGAGAAATGTGAGGTGCCGTTGTGTCATGTCAAGGCGGACTCGCGTGCCGAGCGGCAGGGCCAGGTTGTCTCCGCCATGCCCGGCCGGCAGACCGAAACCGACCGGGTAGGGATAGTCAGAAAATACCTCAGCAATAACCGACAGTAGCAGGGCAGGATCAGTAGTGTCACCCAAGCAGCCGGTCATGGGACCGAAGATCACTCCGGCCAGATTGTCGAGCTTGCCGGCCTGCTTGAGGTGGGTCAGCATGCGATCGATACGGTACGGTTTCTCTCCCACGTCCTCAATAAACAGGATGGCGCCGGTTGTATCCAGGGCAAAAGGCGTTCCCAAAGTCGTCACCAACAACGACAAGCAACCGCCAAGCAGCCGTCCTTCAGCCACACCGTCGCGGATCACAGTGGGAAAGGTTAGACGCTCCGCTCCCGTCCCAGTCATGAGTAAGCCAAGCAGGTGGGAAAGAGAGTGAGCCGAGAAACCAGTGGCGAACTCACCGGCCACCACCGGTCCATGAAAACAGACCAAGCCGGCCTGCTGGACAAAAGAGTTGAGCAGGAGAGTGACGTCGCTATAGCCGAGAAAGATTTTCGGCGTCCGGGCAAGTGCAGAGAAATCGAGAAGGGGAAGCAGGCGCCCGGAGCCATACCCGGCGCGGGAGCAGAAAATCGCCCGCACCGCTGGATCGTGGAATATCGCGGTCAGTTCGTCGGCGCGATCGTGATCTGTTCCCGCGAGGAAGCGATGACGGTCGAGAGCACGTGGTCCCACTCGCACCGAGAATCCTAGCCGTTCCAGTTCTTCGCACCCACGGCGCAGAGGCTCAGCCGGCACGGCAGCAGCCGGGGAAATGACGCCGATCAGGTCGCCACGGCGCAGGCGGGGAGGTTGGCGGGGAGACATTTTGCTTTAGCCCTTCAGTACATCTCTGCGCCCCTCTCCCGCTTTGCGGGAGAGGGAGTAGGAGGGGTGAACAGGTTTTCCCTGCCCCTTACGCCGCGCCGAAGAACCGTTTCTTATCGGCCGCCACTCGTGCTTCATACTCTCGTTCCAGAAGGGCGCTGGGAATATAGAGCGGTTCGAGGCCTTGGCGTAGCTCCCAGACCTGCTCACAGGCAGTCACCAGACGAGAGAGCTGCTCGGGGAACAGGCCCTGGAACCCATCCGATTTGGCAATGAGCGGGTTGGGGTGGGCCTCGACCAAAACTACCGAGGCGCCCGCCATGATCCCAGCCAAAGTCATGGGGTGGACTAGATCCCGGATCCCAGTGCCGTGCGAGGCATCGACCGCCACCGGCAAGCAGGAAAGCTGGTAGTGGAAGGCCGCAATGCTGCCCAGGTCCAAGGTGTTACGCGTGTATTTGTTGGGACTGACGATACCGCGCTCGCACAGGATGACATTTTCCTTGCCCGCGGACATGACGCGCTCAACCCACAGCAAATATGCCTCGATGTCCAGCGAGTTGCCGCGTTTGTGGATCACCGGGAGCACTGTGTCGCGCAGCCGGTTCAGCAAGGCCTGATTCTTCGAGTTGGGCTCGCCGACCTGGAGGCAATCCACCCCCATGTCCTCGTAGCTCGACACATCATTCGCGTCGAGTACTTCGACCACCGTCGGCAGGTCGAACTCTCGGCCTGCCTTCACAATGAGTTTGAGGCCATTACGCAGAGCCTCTTCAGAACTCGAACCGATCCCCTCCCAGCCACTGTACGGGCTGGAGCGGTATTTGACCACTCCGCCGCGCAGGGCCTTGGCTCCGGCCTTTTTGACGAAGCGAGCGGCCTCCATGATTTGCGCCTCGCTCTCGACTGAACAAGGACCGGCGATCACGGTCAGTTCATCACCACCAACTTCGATATCGCCGATGCGGACAGTTTGGTGTAGCAAATTGCCGGGGACGCCTTTCTGGGCCACGCGTTTATAGGCACGCGAGATAGGAATCAGGCTCTCGACGCCGCCCATCTCCTGCACTTCACCGACTGGCAGGCGGGTGATATCACCATAGACGCCGATCAGGGTGATCTCCTCACCGACCATTTTGCCGGTTTTATATCCCCAGTCGTGCAGTTTGTCCTCAACTGCCGCTATTTCTTCGGGGGTTGCTCGCTTGGACATTTTGACGATCATGACGTAAACCTCCACAGCATCTGAACGAATCAGAAGAGAAAAAAACGAAAGACGTATGGGTGTGAAACATTGTGCCCCCTAAGGGGCACAATAGAAAGCGAAAGGCGGAAAAGAAAAGTGTTGGGCTGCGGTCGCCATAGAGGTTCTATGTGTAGCCTGTCCATTTGCGTGTTGTCAATACGCCTGAGACACCACAGACAATTCTTAAAATAGGCAAGAATCACCGTGGTGAGTCGGCTTGAAACAAGCAAGGCCGTCCTGCCTTTCCTCGATAAACCCGCTAGGATAGGCCGTTATGAGCTCCCGTATCGGTCACGGCGTAGACATTCACCGGCTCGTGCCGGGGCGTAAGCTGATTCTCGGCGGCGTCGAAATCCCTTGGGACAAAGGCCTGCTGGGCCACTCGGACGCCGATGTGGTGTGCCATGCGTTAAGCAACGCACTACTCGGGGCCATTGGCGAGGGCGACATCGGTCGTCACTTTCCTGACTCTGACCCGCGCTACAAAGGCGCCGCAAGCCTTGAGCTTCTGCAGGTCGTGATGGAACTGGTGAAAACGCGCGGATTCCGCCTCGGCAACGCTGACCTGACGATCTTGGCGGAGAGACCCAAGCTAGCGCCGTATCGCGAGGAAATGCAAAGACGATTGGCGGCAGTGCTTGAAGTAGAGCCAACCGATGTCAACATCAAGGCTACGACTGGCGAGAAAATGGGTTTTGTCGGGCGTGAAGAGGGAATGATGGCCGAGGCGATAGTGCTACTAGAATCAGTGAAGTGAGCAGGACGGGCGCACAGCTGTGCGCCCCGACAAGACCAGGGGTCGTTATTGCTCTGGTTTAATCCAGATCATCACCCCCGCCACTTATGTCGTCACCACCCCCCATGCCACCTGCATCATCCGGCATGTTCCCGGTTTCCATCTCATCGACCATGTGGTCGAACTCGTCCCCGCTGAACTCCTCTCCTAGCTCCTTGCCCATCTTGCGCATCCAGCGGGCCATGCTCTTGGGGTCGTTTTCATCCAAGCCGGAAAGGCTACTGGGATCGGCGAGCGCATCAAGCCGGGATTCTTCGGATTTCACGGTGGCGAAGCGCGACATCAAACGTGAGAGATTTTTGCTGCCGCAGCGGTCGCATTCGGGATTGACTTCTTCGCTCACTCGGAGAGTAAGCACCGATACTTTCTTCTTGCATTTGTTACAGCGATATTCGTAGATTGGCATGGCTTCCTCCAAACACAACCCCGGATTATATCGGAGCCCCTCACTCCGGACCCCGAACTGAATGGTTCCGAACTGAACGACTCATTTGAGTGGCTTGGTCGAGAAGCCTTTGTCACTGTACGACAGCAGGGCTCTTTTGCCATTGACCGCCGTCTCCAGGATCACTTCGTGTCCCCATAATTTGTGAATATACGCCAAGGTTCGTTCGGCATATTCCAGTTGCAGATCGCGGCTGTCATGGTAGTGCTTCACATAGAGAACACGGTTGTGGTTATAGTCCGCATCCTCGATCTTAATGACCGGTATGGAGCCCATGCCGACGTTCTTCAGCAAGGTCTCTTTGACCTCGCGCCAACTGTCTTTATCCGACACCTTGGAGATGACCAGTTCATCGCCGCGCGGTTCGTACTGGAACATGTCCATTTCACGCATCATCTCTTCGGTGAGGAAGCGGCGGAGAAACGAAACGTCGCGGTCCACCTCGCGCGCCTCGAAGATCGCCTGCGTGCCGGTTTTCGTCGGCTTGCCGTACTGCTCGATTTCCTCGGGAGTCGGATCGTCATGCCGCCGCTTGATATCATCCCATAACCTCAGCCCCAGGTGATAAGGGTTGAGGCCACGCGGGAACGGCCGCACCACCTGATTGTGACGCACCAGGAATTCAAGCTGGAGTTCCTGCGGCAGGTTGAGACTATTCATAATCTCACGATGCCAATAGCTGGCCCACCCCTCGTTCATGATTTTGGTTTCAATCTGCGGAATGAAGTACTGCTCTCGTTCATGGACAATGGTGAGCAGGTCCTTCTCCCATTCGCTCAGATACGGATTGTAGTCGCGGATGAACAGGAGCAGATCTTCCTCCGGCGAGGGCGGCGATTTTTGTAAGTCAGGCGCCGAGTACACTTGCCGCTTGTGCACGCGCTGAAAAGGGTCGAGTGCAGGTTCGGCCGCTTCCAGAAGTCGCCGGCGTTCCTCTTCGACCGAGAGTTTTTTGATTGCCAAGTTGCGCCGACACTGGATCGCCACGGCATGCGCAGCATCCAAGATTGGCTCGACCCTTTCTATGCCAATCGAGGGATCCTCGATGTAGCTGCGTATACGATCCGCGTGAATCTTGAATAGGTTGAGCGTCAGCTCGGCCCGGGTGCTCTTGAAGGTGAAATTATTTCTGAAGAAATCGTTGTGCCCGTACACATGCGCGACAGTGAGGATCTGCAAGCACAGGGAGTTATCACGCATCAGGTAGGCCAGAGCTGGGCTCGAATTAATGACCATCTCATAGGGCAAGCCCGAGACGCCGTAGTCGTACATGGTCTTGAGTTTCTCGTAGCTCTTGCCGTACGACCAATGCGGATAGTGCGACGGCATGCCCGAGTAGGCCATGTAGCCGAGCATCTGGAAGTGGTCGCAGATTTCGAACTCCTGCGGGTAACAGGAGAGCCCGAACTCCTCCACCTTCTCGCGGATCTTCTCATCCCAACATTCTAGGTCGTTGACATCCCAGTCAGCCATCGGGTTCCTCGTATCGCTAAGCTTCCGCGGCGGCAGTCGCTTCGCGGACTTTTTCCTTGGCCAAAAACGCCCTGAAGCTCGGCCAAATGTCTTCTTTGCGTTCGATCAATACGGTCTGAAAGTTCTCCGCCTCAAGACGGCGGAAAATGTTGAGCATCGAGCTTTCATAGTAACGCGAGCCCAACGGCTTGATCTCACCGTAACCGAAGAGGTTGCAGATCTCGCACAACTCCCGGGCGGCTTTCAGGGCCGCGGGATTGTCCGACTCGAAATTATCGCCATCCGAACAGTGGAAGGCGTACACATTCCACAGGGTCGGATGGTAGCGCTCTTTGACGATGTCCAAGGCTTTAGTGTATCCAGAGGAGATAAACGTCCCACCGGACTCGCCTTTATGAAAGAACTCCTCCTCGGTGACTTCGCGACCTTCGGTGTGGTGCGCAACAAAGACGATCTCGACGTTGCGGTACTTGGTGCACACAAACTGATACAGCAAGAAGAAGAAACTGCGCGCCAGGTACTTCTTCATGGTGTCCATCGAGCCGGAGGTATCCATGATGCAGATCACCACCGCGTTGGACTCCGGCCGTATATCCGTGACCATGTGTCGGTACACCAGGTCATCCTCATGGAAGGGAAAACGGCGCTCGTCGTCCCAGTCGTGGCCTTCGCGTCGTTCGACGGCCAGGCGACGCCGGATGCGTGAGATCGCCGTGCGCTTTTTATCCAGACGAATCCGGATGCCCGCGCGCCGGTAACCTTTGCGCTTACTTAAACGCTCGGACAGCACCTCACGGAGAATTTTGCGCTCCATGTCCGGCAGTTCCAGATCCTCGAACATGATCTCGACCAGTTCTTCCAGGGTGACATCGGTCTCATAGTAGTCTACCCCAGGCTGATCGCCGGCTTTATCCTGCCCCTGGCCGCGCTCACCTTGCGATTTGCCCACCACCTGGCCGGGCTGGGAGTTGCCGTCGCCCTGCCCGACCCCCGGGGTGTTCTCGCCATAGATGAAGCGATACTCTTTGACGCCGCGAATCGGCACCTTGATGACCTTGTCTTTGTCCTTGCCGATGATGGACTCCTCGGCAATCAGGTCGGCAATATTATCGCGAATCGACTCGCGCACCTTCTGGCGGTGACGCTGGCGGTCGCCAGCACTACGGTCAGAACGCAACGAATCAGACTGTGAGTAAGGACGAAAAATTGTTTCTGCCATAGCTTCTCGTCGCGACTGCACTTTCCCTCGCCCCCTTTCCCTGAGAGGGAGGGGCGGGTGTGCAACTCGCCCCTCCCCTCGGAGGTAGGCAAAGGGCGTTCAGTCCTTCCATAGATTGTTAGCCGCGTATTTCAGCACCACATCCACACAATACTCGCAGTAGCCGTTATCGAGCAGGTTCTTCACCATCGTGCCGTACTTGCCGGTCTGCTCCTCGTCCCGCGTGCGGGCTTTGGTGATGACACGGCTAATGTCACGCACCGAACTCATCAGTTTCTTCTCGATGGCCTCTTTGAGCGGTTCGTAGCTCTGGTACGACACTTTCTCGCCGCGCCGGGCTGCCGCCCACAGGTAGGCGATCACTTCTTGCCGGAACCCATCCGCAGCCGAGCCGATGATAGCGATCTGTTCTTCCACCGACTTGAGGAACCCTTCGTCTGGCTGTAGTTCCTCGCGAGTGTTGCGGTCCTTGACCTTGGTTTTGTTAACATAGGCCTCAGCGTGGTCCAGGTAGTTCTGGAACAGCGCCTCCGCCTGCTCCTGGTACGAGTAGACGAACGCCTTGGTAACCTCCTTCTCTAACAGTTCGAGATACTCCTTATGCAGGGTATCCTGGAGAAATTCGAGATACAGCTTGCGCATGTCGTCGGCGACGTCTTGATCCTTAATCATGTTAATCAACGCCTCGCGCACGTTGATCGGGTTGATGCAGCGGCCAGACTCGGAGAGGGCGTTGTCGAGCGACTTCATGATGAAGCGCGTGGAGATGCCATTCATGCCCTCGCGCTTGGCTTCCTCGCGCAGTTCCTGCACGTTGATCTTCTTGGTGCGCCCCTTCTCCACGACTTCTTCGCCGTTGTAGAGCCGGAGCTTGGTCATCAGGTCGCACTTGGGCGTGGGCTCCAGGCGCGACAGCACCGCGAACATCGAGGCCATCTCCAAGGTGTGCGGGGCAACGTGCGCGCGGAAGTCGGAGCTGCGCAAGATCTTCTGGTAAATCTTCACCTCTTCGGACAGACGCAGGTTGTAGGGCACCTTCACCACGACGATACGGTCCAGGATCGCCTCGTTGGTGTGATCGGCCTTGAACTTCTGCCACTCCGCCTCGTTGGAGTGGGCAATGATGACCGAGTCCACGTAGACCGTGCCGTGCCGCCCCGGCGCGGGAATGAACTTTTCCTGGGTGGCGGTGATCATGGCATGGAGATATTCGGTCTCGTTCTTGAACACCTCGATGAACTCCACCATGCCGCGGTTGCCGACGTTAAAGGCACCGTTGAGTTCGAGGACCCGCGGGTCACCTTCGGAATAGAGATCGAGTTTAGAAATGTCTTCCGAGCCGATCAGGACCGAGGTGTCCTGATTATTGGGATCGACTGGCGGCACCACACCGATGCCTTTGCGGTTGCGTTTAGAAAATGACACGGTGGCGACCGGGAATTCCTCGTACCGAGCGCCGAATTCCTCTTTCAGGCGGAAGCGGCACGACGGGCACAGATCACCTTCGATGTGCACGCCGAGCATCTTCTCGAATTCTTTGCGCAGGTGACGAGGAATCAGATGCAGCGGCTCCTCGAACATCGAGCAGCCTTCGATCGCATAGATGGGATCCGTGGCCTCTAGTCCGCGCTGCAGCTTTTCCACCAGAGAGCTTTTGCCCGAACCGACCGGGCCCATGAGGTAGAGCACCTGGCGACTCTCTTCGCCCTTGAGCGAAGCCGAATGAAAGTAGCGGACGATCTGTGAGACCGTACGCTCAATGCCGAAGAATTCGTCCTTGAAGAAGTTGTACACTTTCAAGGACTCATCCTTGTACAGCCGTTTGACCCGCGAGTCGTCAGACTTGGTGATATCGTGCATGCCTTGGCTGGTGATCATGTCGTACAAGCGGCTGTGAGCAAGTTTGGTCATGGTGGGTTTTTCTTTCACGACCTCAAAATAGTCGATGAGAGTCCCCCGCCAAGCTTTGCTCTCGCGGCTCGCGCGATCATCCTTGATGAGTTTCTCAAACGCGCTCCTCGCCGTCTCCATGCATTACTCCTTTACGCACTGACATTGAAAAAGGTTGTCCAAACCAGTCCTCCATCCCCGCGTCCACCTTTGGGGTAGCACATTGTAGCACAAGAGAATGGAAGATGGGGCAAGGGTACTCTCTACGGCAAAAAAGATGTGCGGGAAACGATGCAGGATGGTCCCAACGGGAATCGAACCCGTGTTACCGACGTGAGAGGCCGGTGTCCTAACCGCTAGACGATGGGACCGGAAAGCTGAGGAGGTAGGACTCGAACCTACAATCGCCTGATCCAGAGTCAGGTGGCTTACCAATTAGCCTACTCCTCAGTGGCTTCCAACCATAAACAAGCAAGGTCGGGAAGTCAAGATTACGGAGGCGGCGCGGCGGCTTCAAACGGGGCCAATACGCGGTCAAGACGGGCCAGCGTGCGCTCTCTGCCCAACACCGCCATCACTTCAAAGATCCCAGGGCTGACCGTGCCACCGGTGAGGGCGACACGCACAGGTTGTGCGATCTGACCCAACTTGAGTTGCTCTTCCTCCATGAGGCCGGTAAAGACGTGTTCGATCTCTCGCTCGGTCCACAGCGACAGCGCCGCCAGCCGCGCGCGCAGCCGCCCGAGCGTGGGAAAGGTCGCAGATGTCAAAAATTTGCTCGCCGCTTTCGCGTCGCAAGAGATCTCGTCACCCAGGTAAAAATAGGCCAACTCCACCAACTCGACCAAGGTCTTGGCCCGTGTTTGCAGGGTCACTAGCGCACGGGCGAGCCAGGCGTCGTCACTCGGCAGTGGGTAGCCTTTCTGGGCAATGAACGGCTTGACCTCTTGGGCAAGTTGCGCGAGTGGGCGTTCCTTCAAGTAGTGGAAGTTGAGCCACTGGAGTTTCTCAGCGTTAAAGATACCGGCCGACTTCCCGACCTCATTGAGGCGGAATTTGTCGATCAGTTCGGCGTGAGTGAAGATTTCCTGGTCGCCGGATGCCCAGCCCAAACGAGCGAGGAAGTTCACCAGGGCATCCGGCAGATAGCCCTGCTCGCGGTAAGAACGCACGGCAGTCGCGCCGTGCCGCTTGCTGAGCGGGGCGCGGTCGTTACC
Source organism: Binatia bacterium (assembly GCA_041487975.1). Taxonomy (GTDB): domain Bacteria; phylum Desulfobacterota; class Binatia; order Bin18; family Bin18; genus JACQEL01. The sequence goes on from JBGPOI010000007.1 coordinate 26,865, forward strand.
CAGGATGAGCGGCAGATGCGCAAAGCGGGGCAGTTCGGCGCCGAGTGCCTGAAACAAGAGAATCTGACGCGGGGTATTGGCCAGGTGGTCGTCCCCTCGCACGATGTGCGAGATTGCCAGGTTTGCATCATCAACCACTGAGCAAAAATTGTAGACTGGCGTGCCGTCGGAACGCACGATGATCAGATCATCCAGTTCGTGGTTTTGGAAAACCACTCGTCCCTTGATCAGATCCTCAACGACGGTCTCCCCTTCTTTGGGACCTTTAAAACGGAGGGCAAACGGCCTAGTGTCACCGGGCAGTGGCCGATACTCTCGGCACGTTCCATCGTAGGCTGGTTTGTGACCAGTCGCGAGCGCGGCCTGACGTTTCGCGTCAACCTCCTTTGCCGTACAATAGCAGCGGTAGGCTTTTCCCTCGCGCAGCAGCCGCTCAGCGGCTTCCTGATAGAGACTAGAGCGTTGGCTCTGAAAATAGGGGCCTTCATCCCAATCCAGGCCCAGCCAGCGCAGGGCATCGAGGATCTCGTCGAGATATTCTTGGGTGGATCGCTGGCGGTCGGTATCGTCGATGCGCAGCGCAAAGGTGCCGTGTTGCTGCTTGGCATAGAGGTAAGCAAAGAGCGCCGTACGGGCGCCGCCGATGTGCAAATAGCCGGTGGGACTCGGAGCGAAACGCGAACGGACGGTAGTCATATCGTCACGCTAACAGGGGGTTGTAACCCAAGTCAACGCCCGCGTGAGGGGGTTTGAGTTTTGTCAGTCTGTCGTGTATGTTCTCACGCCTCAGCCGAGCCGCTAGCTCAGGAGGTAGAGCATCTGCCTTTTAAGTAGAGGGTCCCGGGTTCGAGTCCCGGGCGGCTCATTCCTTTCTACGTCCCCGTCGTCTAGCTCGGCCTAGGACACCGGCCTTTCACGCCGGCGACACGGGTTCAAATCCCGTCGGGGACGTCTTGATTTTTCAAACACTTA
>JBGPOI010000008.1:0-26840 GCA_041487975.1 Binatia bacterium
CTTTGCCCGCCGCCATGTACTCGAGCAGTTTCATGGACGAGCCGTAGAAGAGGTAGTCCCCACGATAGGGGCTGATCACGATGTCCATGAGACTGAGATAGCGAGGAACCTGATCGTGAGGCACAGCACCGGTGAAGACAAGGTGGCCGCTCAGGCCGCGGCGCTCCCCCGCCTGGCGGATCTGTTCGCCAGGCGCTCCCTGCCCGACAAAGAGGAAGACCACCTGACGGTGACAGGCGCATACTGCCTGAACGATATCGGCAAACGTCTCTGCGTCAGCGAAGAAATTGAAGGTGCCGACGAAGCCGATCACTACTCGACCGTGCAGATGCCAGCTCGCTTGTAATGCTGCATCGGCTGGCTGTGGTTGGAAGGTGCGGTGATCCACGCCGTTGGGGATGACATGCAGTTTGGTTGCCGGTACGCCGTACCCGGTGAGGTACCCTTTGAGGACTTCCGAGATACACACTACTTGACTGGCCGCCCGCAGGTTGAGCGCCTCGAGCCAACGCCCAAGCCTGGGGTAGCGGTAGTAGTGCGTAAAGAATACCGAGTAGTCGTACTCTAGCGGTGTTTCGCAGAACAGGACGAAGGGGAGCCGCTTGTAGCCTGCGGTCAGGAAGGCAGAAAGGTTGCAGTAGGAACTGACCGCCAGCACGACGTCTGGGCGAAAGGCGTCGAGGAGCCGGCACTCTTGTCGGGATAAAGAGATATTCCGTAAGAGTAAGCGCGGGATGTGGCCGTAGCGGCGAAACCAGCCAATCTGTTTGAGGGCTCCGTAGCTGCGCTCTTCCCCTGGCTGCTTGGCGGTGCGGAAATGGAGGTCCACTTGATGACCGAGCCGTTCCAGTCCCGCGGCGATGGCGTGGATCTGCGCCGCGGCGCCGCGGGCGGAGCCGGAAATGTCGTAGTGATAGTTGAAGAAGGAGATTCTCATCTATCCTTAGCGGTGGGCCATCATGTCTCGGTGTCCAGCTCGGTGCCCGTAGAGGCGTTGCGCCAGCACCCTGACGCCGAAGGCTGGAAGACCCAGAAGGTAGCGCCGCCAGGTTGCCGGTTCCTGGATGAAACGGTACAGCCACTCGAAGCCTCGCTGGCGCCAATAAAGCGGTACACGCCGCAGCTCGCCGGCGACGATCTTGAACATGCCGCCGCAGGTAACGACCAGGCCGACCTCGAGCCGTTCTTGCACCAAGTCGGTCCACAAGACCTGCCGGGGGTCTCCCATCCCCACCCAGAGGATGTCGGGGCGGGCCGCATTGATCGTCGCAACGATCTCTGCATCGCCGAGCGCGAAGTAGCCATGGTGAGTCCCGATGATCTGCAAGTTCGGGTATTGTTGTAAAGCCCTGACTTTCGCGCGCTCCGCCAGGCCTCTCTCGCCGCCCAGAAGAAAGAACCGCCACCCGCGCCGCAGCGCCAGCGCGCAGGCGTGCGGCCAGACGTCGGTGGTCGTCAATTTCTCCGGAATGCGCTGGCTCAGCACCCGGGCGGCGAGGAGGAGTGACGCGCCGTCGGCGTAGATCAGGTCAGCACGACACAATGCCTGCAGATAGTCGGGGTGACGATAGGTGAGATTCAAGGCAGAGGCGTTGACCGCATACGCGACCGCACAACCGGGGGCCGCGATCAACGCCTCCAGGCGAGCCAGCAGGGAAGTCATGGTGTGCGCCTCGACCGGCACGCCCAGGACATTCACTGGGTAAACGTCCATCACCGGGTGTTTTCCTGCGCTAAGCGGTTTGCGTGCAGCAGACGGTAAAATTGCTCGTGTCGCAGGTAGCGGATCAGGTCACCATCAGGCGTCCGCTGCACTTCCGGGTGAAAGTAGCCCGAGAAGAATCCCCAGAGGAAGGCCAGACCGCCAATGACCCACGGCCGCTCCGCCATCCGATAGAGGCCGCGTGCGAGGGCGAACAAGGGGTGACTGCCAATCGCATAGGCGCCTCGCCCCCAGATGATGCGGCCCTGCCAGGTTCCCAGAGCGGCGCCTTGCCGGCGATGGTGTACCATGACGATGGTTGGGTCGCTGAGGGTGGTCCAGCCATGCCGGCGGGCGTCGGTCTCGTCGATGATGTCCCAGCCGTAAATCGGCTGGAGCCCACCGATCTGCTCGAAACAGGTACGACGATAGAACTTGGCCTGACCGGGGACATGGTAGGCGGTATAGCGTTCAGAAACGAGCTGAGGTCCGGCCTTGAGGGAGGTGGTGCCACTGGCCATGCCGACACGGGCGTCGTCGAAGTGCGCGAGAATGGCGGCGAAGCAGTCCGGCCCGAACTCCAAGTCGCAGTCCAGTTTAGCAATAACGTCGAAGGGAGCGTTCCCGAGATGAGCCAAGCCGGCATTAAATGCGGCTACCACGCCAGGTCCGAGTTGACGAGGACCTCCCCGCTGCCGGCGCATAAGTTCAATCCAGGGGTGATCGGCGGCGTAGCGTGAGACTATGTCAGCCGTGGCGTCACTGCTGCCGTCGTCTACGATCATCCAGTGGTCCGGCCGGCGGGTCTGATTGACAACGGAGCGGAGCGTCAGTGCGACGAACTGCGCTTCATCGCGACAAGGACTGATGACGACCAGATGGCGGTTCATGCTATGCCTCGCGAGCGTACCTCGCGTTCTCGAACAGGCGCAAAAGTTTTTGCGCGCTGTGGTGACTGTTGAACTCGCGGGTAACCAACTCTCTGCCAGCCTTTGCCAGACGGTGCGCCAGCTCCTGGTCGTGCAGGAGTCGGGCGATGGCCTCTGCCAGACCAATCGGATCGTTCTGCTCGACCAACAAACCAGTTTCTCCGTCTCGTACCAGTTCTGGGATCCCCGAGACGCGGGTAGAGACTACGGGAATCTCCATAGCCATCGCCTCGATCAACACATTGGGAATGCCGTCCCGGTCGTTCTGGCTCACACAACAAGGCATCACTAGCAGATCGGTGCGACGATAGTACTCCAACAGATCTGCCGGGAGGAGTTTCCCTTGGAGCAGCACCTGACTGGAGAGCTGCAGCTCTGTGATCATCCCGCTCAAGCGTTGAGCCTCCGGGCCTTCGCCGACGATGAGACACTGCGCCGTCACTCCTAGCGCTCGGAGGTGAGCGCAGGCCGCGACCAGGACGTGGAATCCCTTTTTCTCCACCAGACGACCGACGGCGAGCAACAGGGGTGACTGCTCCTGAGGGCGGAGTCGCGGGGTATGGACTGTTGGATCGATGCCATAGTGCACGACGGCAATAGTCGCTCCCTTGGCTTGCGGATAGTGTTCACGCAAATAGTGAGTATTGAATTCACTACAAGTGACAACAAAAGCAGCCGCGGAAAGCTTCGCCGAGAGTAGCAGGTCATCAACGAAGATGTCATAGGCATGGGCGGTAAAGCTAAAGGGAATGCCAGCCAGCTCGGCCGCCATCATGGCCACGCTGGCGGGGATATTGGCAAAATGGGCGTGCAAGTGTGCCACTCCAGCGCGGCGCAGACGCAAAGCGGCAAACGGCGCTACGGTGAAGTGGGCAAGGCTGCGGAATCGACGGCGCCATGGTTCACCGGAGGCGAGGATATAACGCCACAAGCAGCGGGCGTAGCGACCTGGGCAGCGGAGCGTGAAGAGGATGTGGGCCCACCAGAACTGCACCTGCTGCGGACGAACCAGGACCTCCACTTCGCTGGCGAGCCTGGGCGCTTCGGGATGGAGAGCGCCGGCTTCGGGGGGGTAGAGGCTGAAAGGTTTGACTTCCGCCCCGAGGTCCCGGAGCGCGGCAAGCTCACGCACCACGAAAGTCTCAGACCACACGGGCAGGATGCGCCCCAGGTAGCCGATCACATGACGACCCGCAAGACGGTGGTTGTTGTCAGCCATAGGCATTAACGGAATTCGCCAGAGCAAATCAGCCGTGAAGCCACTGGCTCAGCCGACGGGCAAATATCTTTCCCTCACAGTCGCGGACCCCAACGCGGGGCAACTGCAAGCAGTCCGTGCCGCGCCAAATCACATCCTCGACCGTCGAGCAAGCGAAATCGAATCCGGCTTGTCGAACCAGGGTAATCGTCTCCGGCGTATACTGGCCATACGGATAGGCGAAACTGGTCACGGGATACCCCAGGATTTCCTCTAGGGAAGCTTTACTACCCTCAATCTCCGCTCGTTGCTCGGTTGGTGACAGGGTGGAGAGGGTTGCATGCGTCACTGAGTGGGCGCCGACTTCGACGCGGCTTCCTGCGACTAAGTGCCGGACTTCATCGGGTGAAAGGGTTCGGTGGGTTGGGCGAGCGGGAAAATCCACGTCCCCCCATGCCCGGAGTTCACGCAATATTTTCCCTCGCTCCCTTTCGGAGACAGACCACAATAATAGATAGAGGGCGCGATAGAGGGAATGCCGACGGCTGGGATCGTCCTTCCGGGAGACATTCCAGCCCCGCTGGCGGTCACAGTCCTCCTCGTCATACTGCGCGGCTTCTCCTAACTCCCAGTGATAGTCGCAGCCGTTGACCTGCAGATGCAGCGTTGCCGGTAACGTCCCAGGCTGTAAGAGCAGCCTGGTCAGTTCGTCCACCCAAAACTCGCGTCCAGAGCCGAGGTATTGGGTAGTCACGAAGACCGTTGCCGGGATGCCAAAACGTTCTAGCTGGGGTTTGGCGTTATAGAGGTTATCGGCATAGCCATCGTCGAACGTGACCACCACCGCTTGGTCTGGTACCTCACCTGCTCGAAGAGCTTGCCCCAGTTGCCGAAGCGATATCGGCAAACAGGATTCTGCCAGCACCGCAAGATGCTCGGCAAAATGCTGCGGTGTTACACAGAGCTGGTGAGGGTCTGAGGGCAACGCCGCCACACGGTGATACAGCAAAATGAGTCCCCGCTTGACGAATTTATTCCTCAGCCTCCAAGCAGTCCGCCGCAATCTGCCAAGCCCGCGTACCCTCATGTCGTTGCCTCGGGTTTGACTGCGCTGACCGTAATGACGACCTCATAAGCGGGGTCGGAATATCCCAGTTCCTCTTGCGTGAGTTCCTCTGTCGCCAGCCCGTGCAGATACGCGATCGCGACAAGGACGTTCCCGTAAGCATCAACCTTGACATTAGCTGACGGAAAGACTTCTTCAAAAAGTCGTCGAGACGACAGCGCGGTAAATCGCCAGTAATCACCCCAGCGTTCCCTGTCCTTACAACTGATGTGGGCAATACCGGGAACAGTTGCTAACAGAACCCCCCCTGGCCTAAGGATCCGGTGGAGATGTCGAACCGCTGCCCGCACGTCATAGATATATTGGAGGGTTTGGGTGAAAACGATGCAGTCGAAAGTTTCCGCCGGGATCTGGTCGGCACGGGTCAAGTCTGCCACGATAGTCGCCTTCGGGTTGCCCTCCTGAACATGAAGAACCTCAGATTTCGTTACCCGCGTGCCGCCAAACTGCTGGGTGTAGGTATTATCCGCAATCTCCAGCACGTGTCCGTGGACGTCCTGCGCATGGGCTGCCAAAAAGTTCTCAATATAGTAGCGATCAACGCTTTGCCCGCGCTCATAAAAAACACGGCTGATTGGTGTCACCCGTCGGAGTCCGCCAAGCCGCACCTGACCGACAGGGGGCCAGAGCAGCAGACGCCGTAGCTTTACCCGTAGCCAGCGGCGTGTTCTAGCTGGCACTAGAGTTTTCGCTTTACGCCATTCGTCTTGCAGATACTTCATCCCTGTCTATGCCTCAGGAAGAGATAGTCCCAGTCGGGTCTGTGCGAGCCCCTGCAAGCGGTCTACCTCGTATTGATGAACCGCGCCAGAGGCCAGCAGACCGACAATGTAAACCACCATGCTACTCAGGATCACTAGCCAGAGATTCCAGTCCTGCATCACGAAGACTACCCCGCTCATAATCCCCACGCAGAGAAGAGGTAGGGCGATGAGTTGCAGCAGAACACGAATGCTGAGGTAACGCCGGAGGAGGGCAAAAAGGATGAAGAAACGAAGGGCTTGGGTTATCACGATCGCCCAGCACGCACCAAGGTACGAGAATGTCGGGATGAGCAGGAGACTGGCGGTCATGTAAATCCCGACTCCCCCCCACGCCACCTTTAACAGGAGCCGCTCCCGATCGCGTGCGATCAGTACGCTCTCGCCAGCATAGTTCCAGAAGCCGAAGAGTAGCGCGAGGCTGAGTATCCGCAGCGCAGGCGCCGACGGTGCGAAGGATTCGCCGTAAAGGAAGACGGTGAGCGGATGGGTAAGGATGACTATGCCGGCCACGAGTGGAGCGGAAAGGATAAAGAGATATTTCAGGGTGAAGTGCAGCGTGCGGACAAAAAGGCTCAGGGAGGTGCTGTAGAGCTGGCTCATCGTCGGCAAGAAGGCTCCCGTGATGGCGGCCGGGATGAGTGTGAGGTTATCGAAGAGCCTGGACGCGGCCGCGAAGTAGCCTACCTCCTCTTTCCCGGTAAACGCGGAGAGCAAAAGCGTGCTGGTCTGATGACTGAAGTACAGAGCGACGATGATTCCTGCGAAAGGCGCCGAGGCGACAACGTGCCCCCAGAGGAGGTGCCAATCCCAGCTATACTCGACCTTGGCGGCGATCCGCTCGGCAATGACGACGCCAAGTATAGTTGCCGCCCCTACACTGACCACCTGCATCATGACGAAATCGGCCAACCCACGACCGGCATACAGGACGGCGGTCCCCAACAGCAAATTGACCACGGAGAAGACGGCACGGACGACGACCTCGAACTCTGGTCTCTGAATCGCGCGGAAGAGCGCATTGATGAACTCCAGGAAAGAGTACATAAACACGAAACAGGCGACCAGCATCACGGTGAGCAGGTGGCTCTCGCCAGTGGCGCGCAAGAACAGCCAGAGGAGGAGCAGTGCACAGAGGGAGACTCCGGCTTTGATGACACTGATTTCCCGGAAGTAAGCGTGGAGCAGGGAAGTGTCCCGCCCTACTTCCTTCTGGACCAGTCTTTCAAAGCCAAACTTAGGAGCAATAACGAAGAGATTCGCTACCGCGATGGCAAAGGCGTAGAGGCCGACCTCTGCTGCTCCGAGACGGCGCGCAACGAGCGCAAAGAGCACCAAGCCCAGGAGCTTGGCGCTTATCTCGGTAGCAAGGAGAAAGATGCTGTTACGGATAAGTTTCTGCTCGCCTCGCCTCATGAAAGCCTCTGCGTTGGGGTTACCGAGGGAAGACTGGCCAGGCGCCCGACGCTTACCGCTAAACCGAGCAAAAACCACAGAGTGCCAAAGAGGGACCAATTGCAGTAATCAACCTGGCTGTGACTAAGAAAGGCCAGCAGGCCCAGCAGGAGCCCCAGCCCGATAGAGGCCATAGATGGGTCAGAAGATCGGATGGCGGGAAGCAATGTTCGCACTATGGCGAGAAGAAAAAGGAGGAACGCACCCAGGCCGACAAGCCCTATTTCACCAGCGACGAACAGAAAGAGATTATGTACAGGAGAGTTCCACAGGGGAACGATTTGCTCCGGAGTGTGATCGTACTGTCTTGCCACCTCGGTGTAGTTGTTGAGACCAACGCCAAAGAAAGGCTTGTGGCGGATGATATTGAAGGCAACTTGCATATGCGGAATCCGCCCGTAGGCGCTGCCATAATCGTGCTCGAAAAAGCGTTCCTGGAGGGAATTCGAAGGACCAAAGAGCACGAGAAGAGGCAGCAGGCCGGCGGCAGCTACAGCGAGGCTTGCCCGTAGCAGGCCGGTGCGTTCGCGCCAGCGCACGAATAGGATAATGGTCAGTGCCAGTCCTACGGAGAGAATTCCCCCTCGGGAAAGCGTCACTACCAAGCCGATCATGCCGCAGCCCACCACGAGGATAAGGAGAAGTTTGAGACGTTTACGCATTGGGCAAAAGAGCAGACTAAAACCAAGCGGCAGTAGGAAATCGAAAAAAAGCGCGAGGGTATTAGGATGCCCGAGGGTGCCTCCCACACGCGTGAGAGCGGCAAGGCCGGGAGTTGTGTTGAATCGCTCAGAAGCGCCGAAGAATTCCAGGCCGAGCGTGGATCCAGACAAGTGTTGCCCGATGGCAATTATTCCTTGAATCGCCACGGAGGTCATTAAGGTGAAGAGTACCAGACGTACCTCCCAGAGGTCCTGCACTTCACTCGCTGCGTAAATAAAGAGAAAGATCGCAGCGGATAGGGAAAAGAGATCAAAGGCGCCGAACAACGGGTCTTTCGCGAGAAACACGGAAATGGTCCCGGACGTAAAGACCGCCAAGAGCGGTATCAGCCCGGTGGTTGAAACTCGCAAAGGCAACCGCTGAGTGAGACAACGAAAACCCCAAATCACATACAGTGCTGCCAGAGGAATCTGGCTGAGCTGAAGCGAAAAGCCTTGGATTGAGCGACGAAAAGTACTGGGTTGAAAGTGGAGATTCAGGTCGACTCCAATTGGGAGAGAGAGGACGAGCAAGATCAGGTAGTACGCTTTTCTGTCCACAGGGGCTAAGGAAGCGGCCAGGGTCAGACCGCCAAGGAACAGAAAGAAAAACCACTTGCGCTCGAGCTGGGCTATAACCAAGAACAAGAGACCAACCGGGACCCCTGCCAAGAGTGACCAGAGGAGACTGTCAGGACAGACCGCCGCTCCGGGCTTTTCCGTCCAAGGTAGTGCCATACTAGAGTTCCGGGATGGAAGCGAAGACCGGGCGGCCGAAGTGTTGCTCGAAGTCCTCCGGGACTTTTAAAGAGTCGTCCCAGTACTCGAGGAGGAAGGCTGTGCTGAAGCTGACCACGAGGGCCAGGATCAATCCGAGAGCCAGATTCAAAGGCAGGTTCGGTGTCACTGGTTTCAAGGGCACGGCGGACAGGCTCACGATCTTTACGTTCTCTAGCCGGCCGTCAGTAGCCTGGGCAATGAGACTGTCTTGGTATTTCTTCCGTAGAACGGCCAGTGTCTCTTGCTTGTCCTCGACCTCTTTTTCCAAATTGCTCAGGGCTACCTCTTTAGCCGGGAGTGTTTTGATTTGCGCTTCCAGTTTTTGCACTATCTGGGTAAGGGCTTGTTCCTCTGCCTCGAGCGTGCGGAGCTCCGCCGTCTCGCGTTCCAGCAACTGATTGACCTGTTCCCGCAGTTGCGCCGTCAGGTCTTCCACTTGCTTGCGAGCGGTCACCACCTGCCGGCTTTCCGCAGTATAGCGCTGTCGCAGGGTTTTTAGCTGATAGCGCAGGTTTACCAGCTTATTTTCCAGGTCTTGGACTTGGACTTCTTGCGCGAGCTCAGGCAAGGGAATCAACAGATCCGGCTGAGACCTCCGCAGATCGCGAATCTTCTCTACCTTCGAGCGTCTACTGATGATTTCTTTTTGCACGGTGGTCAAGGCGACATCAAAAGATTGTAGTTTGCCCAAGAGGGCCTTGCTTTGTTCGGAGAAAGACAGGATTCCCTCGCTGCTCTTCAGATTGACGAGTCGGTCTTGGCGTGCGTTGAGCTCACCTTCGACCTGCCTAATCTGTTCGGCATAGAAGCTGCCTTCTGCCTGGTTGAGGTTGATAGTGAGATGCTGATGCAAATACTCCTCGGTGACCGTGTTCACGACGCGGCTCACCATGACTGGGTCAGGGTCACGATAGATGATCCGGACAATTTGCGAGTCGACGGACGGCTCGATTTGCAGATCTCTGCCCAACCGGAAGACTGCTGCGGCAAAAGCTTCCTGTGCTGACGGTTCCCGGATCATGCCTATTTGCACAAGTGACCATCTCGCGAGCCTGGGGCCGGCCCGGAGGACGGTACGCATGGCGCCCCAGAATCCCTCATCTGGGATGTGCCTGGGAATGTCGAGCTTGAGCGACGTGACGACGCGCTCGAGAACTGGGCGGCTGTGGATGATCTCGACTTCAGAGTTGATCTCTTCCTTTGGATTCAACAACACCGTCCATGGTTCTTCGTGTTTCGGCCCTGGGAATAGCGGCTCCTGGTACGTGCGCCCACGAATAAGAACACTGCTGGCTGCCTCGTAGCTAGGTCTTTGGATCAGGCTGCCAAGCAGGATTGTTGCCAGAACTCCCGTGCTCAGCCCAACGATTAATCGCTGCCGGCGAAAAAGGCTATAAAGCAAAATCCGCAACGTGGTTTGCACGTTCATGCCACTACACTCCGGTACAGCGGTGCCCCTCGTCGAGACTGCCGCCCTTATTGCCCCTCTCCTGTCTGGTGCGGAATCGGGAGAAAGTCGGGCCACAGGGCGAATCGGACCGGACTCGCTGTGAAGATGAATGTTTTGCTGAGCTGGAGGGACCGATTGACTGAGGTTATCCGTACCTCAAGAAGGGCCTTGGGGGAGACGTAGACAAAATTGATAACCTCTGGGTTCAAATCCTGGCTGAAAATCGTTTCCTGGTAGCCATCTGGATGGAGCACGGTAAGATTCCCATGCCATTGGCGGTAGACCGGAGGGGTCTCTATCCAAAAATAGAGGCCTGTGACCTCGCCCAGTCTGATCTGGAATCGTGCCTCGTTACGGCGAGACAGCGAGAGTTCGCGAGGAGTGCGGACGATGCGGACCTCTTGCCCTCGGCCTACACCCGGTCCCTCCTCTACAGGCTCGGCATTGGCCAAGCCGTAGTCTGATCCAGCTCCAACGCGGTCACCGAACTCGGGCAGAGCAACGTTGACAACATCTGCCGGCAGCAGCAACTCTTCAGCAACTGCAGGGAAGCTCAGGAAGCCCAGCAGCAGGAAGCCAAAGACGAGGCTGAGAAGAGACATATACCTGTTCTAGGCCCTCTTAACGGCCGGTATTGACCGGAATGATACTCACGCCGAAATTGCCCTGCACGGGCAGCACATCGCGGATATACTGCTTCACGAACAGATCCACTTTGGCGATCCCAGTCATAGGTACGACGACCACATCGCCATTGCGGAGGATGAGATCGTTCTCCAAGCTCTTGCCAGAGAGGGGATTGGAGAGGTCGGCCTGGAGCCAATTGGTCTGCTCAAACTGTCCCCGTCTGAGAACGACGACCTGAGAGAGGTCGCCGGTTTCCTTCACACCCCCTGCCTGCATGAGGGCTTGCAGCACGGAGATTTGTCCTTCGAACTTGACGAGCATCGGAGAATGGACCTCTCCACCGACGAAAATCTCCTGGTCCGCCGGCTTGGACAGGATGACAGAAATGAATGTTTCATCAGCAAAGAGCTTCTTGGCCGTGTCGGGGCCGACCAAGAGGGCAACGTCTGGGTCGGTGATGTGTTGCCTATATCCTTTACGCAGTTGTTGGTACAGCTCCGACGGACGGAGCCCTGCGGCTTGGATCTCGCCCAAGAGCGGTAAAGAGATCTTGCCATCAGACCGAATCCGCACCCCCAGGTTCAGTTCCGGGTTATACACGAAGCGGAGTTCGAAAGAATCTCCCTCCTTCAACACCTCGCCGTAGCCAGTCTGCGCGATAAAGTCTTTGTAGTGTTGGCTGACGATGGTGCGGAGTTCAGCCAGAGTCCGCCCTGTGGTCATGATCTCTCCCACGAGGGGCAGGGTGATCTGTCCGTCTGGACGCACGGGAACAGTCGCATCCAACTCCGGATTTTTGATGAACTTGATAGAGATGACATCGCCATTGCGGAGATGATACAGCTCGGCCTGGGGGGGGCTGGAGGACTGAGGCGCGTCCTCCGTTGGTGTCTCTTGGGAGAGTGCAACAGGAGACAGAGAAGCGAGTTGGACGGAAAAAGGGGCAGTCGCCGCCGCAGCTTGGAGCTCTGTGTCGAAGGGCACAGATGCTGAGCCCTGTGCCCGCGGTGAAAGCTGCAGCGCCGGGCCGAGTCGGGTAGTAGCACAGGCTGTTATCGAAGAAATCAAGGAGGCGAGCAGAAGCGCACGATTATACATGATGACGAGCCTGCCTCTCGGGTGCTTGGCCACTACCGACACCGAAACACCGCAAGAGAGTCTTGCCGATGATCTTCAGATCGAGCCAAGGGGACATATTTCGCACATAGTGAATATCGTATTTGATCCAGTCGGCGAAGGAAGTCTTCGTGTGTCCCTCCACTTGCCAGAGTCCGGTGAGCCCTGGGCGAACGGAAAGGCGGAGGTCACGCCAGAAGGGGTTGTGGCGCATTTCGTCCATGGAGAGGGGACGGGGTCCGACCAGGCTCATGTCGCCGCGCAATACATTCCACAGTTGTGGAACCTCATCCAGGTTGGTGGCGCGGAGTACCCCCCCTACTCGCGTGATCCGCGGGTCCACCGTGAGCTTGAACATGGGCCCATCTACTTCGTTGCTGGAGGCGATCTCTCGCTTCAACTCCTCGGCGTTGGCCACCATGGAGCGAAACTTGTACATGGTGAAAGAATGCCCACTCCGGCCGCAGCGGTTTTGCCGAAAAATAATCTCACCCGTGGAGTCCAGTTTAACGGCCAGCGCGATGAGGAGCATGCAGGGAGAAAGCGCCGTCAGCGCCAGCGCCGCAAACCCGATGTCGAAGACGCGCTTCCCGAGCAAGTAGAGTTGTCGCGCCTTGAGGCGCTTCTCCGGTAACGGCGGGGTTGTTTGCCCGCCCAGGCTCAAGGGGAGGTGATTGCCAGGAGGAATCGCCATATCCATAACCTTGGCGGCATCCTCCACCACAACGCTGTCGCGCAAAACCGCGCCGTCTTCGACCTGTGCGCCCTCGCCGACAATACAGTGATCAAGGCGAGCGCCGCGACCTATCCTGGCGTGCGGCAAGACGACACACTCGTTGAGGACGGCATCGGACTCGACTGCACAATGATCGCCGATGACGGTGGGGCCGATGAGCATGGCTCCACTGTGGATGCTGGACGCCGAACCGATCACCAACGGGTCCAGCAACACTGCGGTCGGCGAGATCTCTGGGCGGTAGAGCCCGAATGTGTCCGGCAGCGGCCAAGATTCTCTCGCGGTGCTCAGCCTTTGGTCGAGCAGGACTTCTCTATTCACCAGCAGGTAGTCTGCCGCGCTAGAGATCCTGCGACAGTATCCCTTAATATTCCAGATGCTGGCCGGAGTCTTCCGTGCAGTGAGGAGGGGAAAGAGCTGCTCCTGCAGGTCGAAGTAACGGTCTTTGGGGATGAGATCGAGAACGCCTGGCTCAAATAGGTAGAGTCCGGCGGGACGAAACGTACTCCGCTTGTTCTGCAGCGGGTGGAGCCGGTGAATCGCCTTGACATCTCGGTTAGGATCGACCTCGACTTGCTCCATCTCCCACGGCAAGGGTTGGATATTCATGGCCCCGACGGTTGCCACTGCACCGCGCTCCTGGTGGAAGGCCAACATCTGACGCAGATCGGCATGCAAGAGCAGATCGCCATTCACCACCCAAAACGCCTGGTCGTGTAGACGGTCCTCGATTTCTTTTAGCGATCCTCCCGTTCCCGGCAGGGTCTGCTGTACGATGCACTCGACCTGTAACGGGGAGTTACGAAAGGACTCTTCCAGTTGATTGGCCGCCTCGGCCGTGCTGGCATCCAGAGAAATCAGGAGATGTTCGACCCCAGCAGCAAGGAACACCGTGGCCACATACTCTATCAAGGGGCGATTGGCGATCGGCAGAAGTGGCTTCAGCGGCATCCCCAGGAACTTCTTCGCGGAGGCGGGTCCGCCGGCTAAAACGACCGCGGTCGGGGGCATTGAACTCATAGTCTTTCGTAGATCGCTTGTGGAATAACAAATGTCCGGCGGTTGAGGATGGGCTCCACCTTGTCACATCCTGCCGCAGCGAGTTTGGCTAACGCCTTTGCCACTACCGGCACGCGGGTCTTCCCAGCGTGGACAACCAGCAGTACACGGGCAACTTGAGAGGCGTACAACGGCGACTCTGGGGATACATTAATTGGTGGGCCATCCACCAAGATGAAACGGTAGGAGCCGGCCAGTTTTGCCAAAAGATCGCGGAATTTCATCGGCTCCAGCGCCTGAATATGATCGGCAGGAATGGCTCCTACGCCCATGACCGACAGGTTGGCAACTGTTGTGGGCTGAGCAACGGCCTTAGCCTCCCCGTTCCCAGCCAGGAGATTCCCTAACCCGGTGTTGTCGGACGCGCCAAAAATCTTGCAGATGTTCGGACTCTGAAAATTGCCATCGATCAACAAGACCGGTCCGGTCCCGTGTTCTGCCGCGGCGATGGCCAGCCCTACCGCGACCGATGTGGTTCCTTCGCCGCTGGTAGCGCTACACACCAGCACCGCCTTGGACGATCCTGGGCCAACCAGAGCCAGGAGATGCTGGTAGATTCCGGAAAAAATGCGGCGGTTTTCTACCGCCAGCATTTTATGCAAAATATGGTCAGCTTTCCCCGACACTTTATTCGGAATGTGGCTAGATTTCCCGGTAGTTGGGTGAGAATATCCGACTGGCTGGCCACTGGCCAACTCCGCTCTGCCCATGATCGGCACTCAACTTTTTAGAGAATTCCTTCTTCTTTCAATCCAGCCAGGTCTGCCTTCGTCAGTCCCAACAGCGCGCCGTAGACATCGGCGTTATGTTGGCCCAGCAGGGGTGCTGGTCTGACCTCGACTGGCGAGTCGGACAGTTGCACGGCACAGGCGGGCATGGTGAAAGTGCCGCGGGTAGGATGCTCGATGGTGGTGATCATGCCACGGGCTTTGAGGTGCTCGTTGGCGAGCACCTCTCCGCTATCAAGGACTGCGCCGCAGGGTACACCAGCCTCGCCCAGCACCCGCATCACCTCAAACTTGTCACGCTGCCGAGTCCAAGCCGCAATGGCGTCGAAGAGTTCATTGAAATGTTTATTCCTATTCCGTTGATCGGCAAACCGCGGGTCAACTATAATATCGCTCCGGCCGATCGCCGTGAGCAAACTCTCCCACATTTTTTGGGTCGTGGTGATAAGGAAAGCGTAGTCGTTTGGGCCACCGGGCGCACATGGATACAAGTCTGTTGGTGCGAGAGCAGTGACCCGGTTGCCCCGGCGTTGCACGGGGACATCACCTAAATAATGACCGAGCATGGCGATGCGACTGAGATTGACCACTGCATCCTGCATCGATACCTCGAGGCGTTGGCCGCAACCGGTCTTCTCTCGTTGTAAGAGTGCGGCCAAGACGCCAACCGCGCAGTGCACCCCGGTTCCAGTGTCGCCGATGGTGGGACCGGGCTTCAGTGGCTGCGTCTCCGGCGTGCCCGTGACACTCATGGCTCCGCCTGTCGCCTGAGCGATCATGTCAAAGCTTTTGTAGCCCGCATAGGGGCCATACGTGCCGAATCCTTTGACCTGAGCGTAGATGAGGCGCGGATTGATTTGGCTGATGACATCGTAGCCAAGACCCAAATCTTGAATCACCCCCGGGCCGTAGTTTTCGATCAGTACATCGAAGTGGGGAACCAGTTGTTTCAAGAGCGCCACTCCCTTGGAGCTTTTGAGATTGAGAGTGACGCTTTTTTTATTGGCGTTGAGTAAGAGAAAGTAGGGTGAGTCCACGCCGGGCTGGTCGGTGATCAGGTAGCGACCTTGGTCTCCACCCCTGGGCGATTCGACCTTGACGACCTCAGCGCCGAGAAACGCTAAGAGTTCGGTGCATGACGGTCCAGCCTCGAACTGAGTGAGATCAAGAATCTTGATATGATCCAGTGCCTTCATGGGTGCCCTCCTGTATTAGGTTGCGCTCACTCTTGTGCGGAGTTGCCTTCTCCTGAGTCACTAGGTTCGGCCTGTGCCGGGAGACCAGCCGCGGCCGACGGGGATCCCTCAGCGGACAAGCCTGGTTCATCATTTGCACTCGGTCCTGTGGCTGTGGGTTCACTCTCTGCGGGAGGTGGTGCGTCTACGTCTGAACGAGGTGAACGAGCTGCCGACGCGGGCGCGGTCGCTTCGGTAGCTGGAGGCGTCGGCTCAGCTTCCGTACCAAAGGTCGAGGCCGGGGGGAGTGAGTCGTCTACCGCTTCGGCCTCGCGCGTGGGGGCATTGGAAAAATGGAGTCTGCCTTTGGCGTCGGTCCATTTATAAATTCCCTGAGCACGGGCGGAAGAGCAGGTAAGGAAGAGAAGCCAGCCCAGAGTCATGGCGGGAACAAGTGTTTTCATAGCGATCCTTCCTCCCGGCTAAAGTGTGCAAGTATATGGTGACATAAATAGTGGTCTCGGTGCAACTGCCTGTGCTATGAAAGGAGCGTGAAAGACAAAGAGAAATTCCCTAACCAGCCGACACTCGCCCGGCCACGGCGCCCGCCGCCGTTGCATCAGGCGACCCTGGAAGAATCAATCGCCCGCTTAGGTTTACGGCACGTTACCACCAAACGTATGTTCGGCGGGCTCTGCTACTACGCCACTGGGAAGCCGTTTTCCCTCCTCCTGGGCGCTTCCCTGGCGCTTAAGCTTCCCGCCGCACAACTGCGGACGGGCTGTGAGCGGGACGATGGCCAACTGTTCCATCCTGGCGGTGGGGACTTCGTCATGCGCGAGTATTTGGAACTGAGCGAGCAGGTGTTGCTGGATGAAGACCGAGTCGATACCTGCGTGCTGGCGAGCTATCGCTTTATCGCTGGGCAGGGCACAGCGCAGGAAGATCTGGCCTGGAGCGATCTGCTGCACGGTCGGGAAGAATTGTATAAGCGGGCGAAGGCGAAGAAGTAGAGGAAATTTTCTCCCTCTCTCGCAAAGCGGGAGAGGGGCAAGGGGAGGGTCTAACGAGTGAGTTGCTGCCGCACGGCCCCTCACCCGCGCCCACGAGGGGGGAGGGAATCATCACACCCCCAGCATCTGTCGTGCCTCGGTAGGGGTAGCGACTGCGCGCCCCATGTCGCGCGCCAATTGGGCAACACGCGCAACCAGCCGCGCATTGGTCGGAAACTCTAACTCCCTGTAATGATAGTCTCCCAGGCCGATGGAAACGTGACCGCCACGTTCCATCGCTGCCGCGGCGACGGGAAACAAATTGCCGCCGTAGGACATCACTGACCAATGCCAATTGGCTTGCTGCGGCAGGAAGTCGAGAAACGCTTCCATGCCTCTGACCGTTCCGGGATGCCCGGCCAGTATGCCACCTTCGGTCAGGACCAACTCACACCAGACCGGTTCCGCGAACACGCCCATCTCGACGAAGGCCTGAGTGGCGCGGACCGAGCCGATATGCCACAGCGCCTGGACCGGTTTGACGCCAACCGACTTCATAGTCTCGGCGAAGAACTGCCAGGTCTTAGTGGTGTTCATGTACACCGTTTCCGTGGTCTTGAAACGCTTGGTCTCGGGATCGAACATATCGACGTTTCCAGTGGCCATGTCGATCGGCCCGAGTTCAGGTTTGGTTAGGGGGTCGTTGGCCATCTCGACGATATGGGCGATGCGCGCCTCGGGAGAAGGAAGTGACCAAGCGCCAAGTGTCGGCATGGTAAGGAGATCACTCTTTTCTTTGATCCGGCGCACGGTTTCGGCATACAGCTTGGGATCAGCGGAAGGAGCGCCGGTTTTGGGGTCACGGGCGTGATAGTGGATGATCGCCGCGCCTTCGCGCCAACATTCCAGCGCCTGGCTAGCGATCTCCTCCGGGCTATAGGGCACATGGGGATTGTGGTCACGCAGGGTGTACTCGTTGATACGGACTTCGATGATGACTTTGTTGGCCATGTGTAACTCCTGAGACGGCAGGGCGCACGCCGTGCGCCCCTACATTAGACACCGCCGCTCGGGGCGTTGTCAAGCAAAAGGACAGTCCTGCTTCGGACTCCGGACTCTAGATGCTGGTAGATTGTGCAGTCGCGCTTTCGCCTCTTGCAGATCTAGTGTAGCAAATCCTTTTCATTCTTCTTAGGGTCCTGGTGTTCGTCTCCGCCGAGATTATCCTGCGAAAGGGAGCATACTGTCAAATGCGACAGCGTTCAGCTATCAGCCCTCAGCCAGACGAGGTAAAATAACCGAGCAAGCGGAAACTCTTGGTTTGGCAACGGCACCTTGTCTTGTGTTTTCTCTGCCGTTGCTGAAAGCTGACCGCGGAAAGCTCACCGCTGACGAAAGGAACACATGGCCGACAACGTGCTTCGCTGGTCTTCTCTGGGCGTCATGGCCGCTTCGGTTCTGGGAGCGCCGGTCGAATGGTTGAAAAACACGCTGGCGTTTCATCCGAACCCTGTCGTCCACACTTCCCCGGCGGCGTATGGCCTTTTTTATGAAGAGGTGTGGTTCGGGGGGCGAGACGGCCGTACGCTGCATGGCTGGTATATCCCCAGTCTCAAGCAATCTTCCGACTCTCCCGAACCCCTATTCATCTGGTTTCACGGCAACGCCGGCAATATCGCGCATCGCCTGCCCCAACTCCACTTACTCCACCAGCAGGTGGGTGGGAGTCACTTCTTGTTTGACTATCAGGGCTTCGGCAAGAGTTGCGGGAAGCCAACTCTCCCCGGCATTTTGACGGATGGACGCGATGCCATCGCTCTCGTCTGCTCACGGGGCTGGGCTGCGGGCAAGAGGCTGGTGTATTTCGGGGAGTCCTTGGGTTGCGCGGTGATCGTGGAGTTAGCGGTCGAACGACCGCCGGACCGGGTGATTCTGTCGGCGCCGTTCTACTCTCTTCGCGCTATGGGGCAGTTGGTGCTGCCGCCTCTCGCGTTTCTGGTGGACAATGACCTCAACTCGGCCCGCTTGATTGGGCAATTGCGCGTGCCGCTGTTGGTGATCCACGGCACTGCCGACGGCACCGTCCCGTTTCAGCAGGGGCGGGACCTCTACGTTCTGGCGTCGCAACCCAAAGTGTTTCATCCTGTGTCTGGGGGCGGACATACCGATCTGCACGAAAGCGGCGGAGAGGCTTACTTGCGGGTGATGCGAGATTTCGTGGTGGGGCTGGCAGCGTGAGGGAAAGCGGCAGGCCGACGCTCCGGCGCCGCCTCTGGCGCTGGTTGCGTTTCCCATTCGCCATCGTCGCGGCTGTGTTTGTTGCCTTGGTGGTGTGGGTTGCCTGGCTGCTGTCGGGTCAACGCTATCAACAGATGCTGACCCAACAGATCGGTGCCAGACTCGGCGCCGAGGTGCGCGTGGTCAGCAGCCGCCTCTCTCTTCACTATGGCTTGGGCATTCAGTTTGACACCGTCTCCGTGCAACATGGACTGGAGGCCACGCCGTTTTTTACCGCCGACCGGATCGACGTGCTTCTCGACCTTTCCGCGCTTTTGCACGGGCAGTTACTCTTTCGCCACATTGCTTGCACGAAGCCGCGCATTCGTCTCCCTGAGGGGATGGGTACCACTATGGCCCTTCTCCGTCGCCCGGCGACAGCCCCAGGACAGACGGAGCCCGCTGGCCAAGGGGCTGGAGGGTGGTTTTCTCCGACGCTCGCGCTCGAACAGTTGCGCTGGAATGATGGCGAGATTGTGTATGCCCCGAAACCTTCTGGAGCCTCTTTGCTCCTGACTCATATTGATGCTGCTCTGGCGTATGGTGTGGATATGGAGCTTACTCTGCGGCTCAGCACCACTCTGGGGCAGAATGGGGAAATGGGGCAGGTTGCTCTGCAGGCATCGACCCCCAAGTGGGAAGGTGAGGTTATCCTGGGTCAAATTCAGTGGCAAGGCGAGATCCGTCTCAACAGCATGATGCTGCAGCAAGTGGGGCATTCGCTCGGCGCTGAGTGGCCGCCTCTGACACTCGACTTCAACGGACAGTATCAGGGAAAATGGGAAGGTCCGCTTGAACTGACCGGTGATATGAAAGTGACAGGTGCGCGGCTCGGTGGGGTGCGGATAGGTGAAGGAAAAGCCAAGCTGACCAAACTGCGCTGGGCTGGTTCGGGCAGAGGCATCTTTACGCTGCCCTCCGTTCTGTCTGCCGTGGTTGCCGAGTTGCGCATTGAAGATATGAAGGGAGAAGTGGGAGACTGGAGCCTTCCGGTGACGTTGCACAAGGGGGATGTCACTCTGCGTAATAGCGAGTTGACGATAGCCGGAGTCGCTGGGACCTACGGCGCAAAGTCGCAAATTACCGAGGTGACGGGAACCCTCAAAAACTTTTTGACCGGTCAGGGACCGAAGCTTGCTCTCCGCCTAGCGGCTGACCTGGACCTCGAAGAATGGGGCGACCAGATGCTGACCGCTTATGCTGAAGCACTGCCGGTCGGCTTCTCGCAATACCTGAGCCAACCTCGTGGACGTGCGCTCGTGCGGTTAGGACTTCAGACGTCCGGAGCGCGCGGGGCTCTCAACTACGAGGGGGAAGCGACCTTTCAACAAGCCGCATTTCACGCTCCCCAGTGGAACGTCGATATTACCGACGTGAATGGGAAAGTGCAGGTAAGCAAAACAGCCCTGACGACCGACGCGCTGAGCTTTCGCATAGGAGAGTCCCGGTTGAATGTCCAAGGGGGCGTGCGTGATTATCTTGCCTCTCAGCCCAAGCCAGATTTACGCCTCGCTTTTACCGCGGTCCGCGATCAAGACCTGGCGCCGTTCTTGCCACAAGGGAAACTTCTGCCGCAAGGCGGCAGCCTGAGTGGCCAAGTTGGCGTTGCTCTCCCTGCGCAAGGCGAGGGTATACAGCTCAACGGTCGTGTTGCACTCAACCGTATCCGGCTAGACCTGGTCGATTTTCTTCAGCCGTTGGAAGTGGTGGATGGAGAACTGTTATGGCAAGGGCAGAGCGGCACGTTTATCATCAAGCAGGGGCGACTTCCCGGTGGCGAGTTTTCCGGGCGTGGACGCGTGCAGAGCTTCACCCCCTTGAATATCGAGTTGTCCGGTGACTTTGGCGACCTCAACCTGGAGACGGCTTTGGCTCTCGATAAACCGGAGGAGACGAGCCTCAAAGACGCGAACAAAGTCGTCCGGGCAGACCTGACCTGCGGCCGGCTGACTTATAAAGCCATGCAGGTTGAGGGTTTACGCCTCTCTTGCCTCTGGCACGATCGTCAGGCCGATTTGCGCGTAACTGAGGCCCAGGCTCAGGGGGGGACAATCCGGGGTGAGGCGACGTTGTGGCCTGATAGTGAGGCGATGTTCGTCTCGCCGCAACTGGCCAACGTGAATCTGCCTGGTTTCTTGCGAGCCCTGGGGACTCCGACCGCGGCGCTCAGCGGGACCCTGAGTGGGGAAGGAAAGATTTACCTGCCGGATTGGCGCGCGTGGGACAACCTCGCTCGCTGGGATGCGATGCTGTCACTTGCAGTGAAAGATGGTGTGACCCAGCGGCTCCCGATCCTGGTGCGGCTCTGGTCGGCACTGAGCCTGCAAGGGCTGCTCAGCTTCCAGCTTCCCGCCTTGCCGAACGAAGGTTTGGCGTTTTCGTCGCTCACGGGTGATTTCGCTCTCGGAAAAGGCTTGGCGGTTACGAAGAACCTGTCGCTCAATAGCAGCGCCGTACAGATCGATACACGGGGCGAGATCAATCTAGTGCAGCGGACCATAGACCTCAGGATCGGTCTGGTGCCTTTACACGGAATCACCAGCAGTGTGGCGAAGGTACCGCTGGCCGGTAAACTTCTTGCCCGCGGCGCCGATATGCTGACCACCTTGCCCTTCCGGGTCAGCGGCGCGTACGACGATCCCACGGTTACCCCGCTGCTGGTGGATATGGGCGGGCGGTAGAGCGGCTCTCACTATGCGTGCGTCCTCTTGCTATAGGCGGTGGGGCGGGCAGTAGGTGGTCTCCGTTCACGACTTTTTACTAAATTTCCCGGGCAATGTCTTCGCGCAAATAGGCACTGACCACTGCTGCGCGAGATGTTAAGCGTCCGCGCATGAACTACAAGAAGGGAGGGGAGGTCAGAGGGATGCAGCCGGCTGACTTTTAGCCTCTCGCACTCTTCTGCTATGTTGTCATTTCATTTAATAGTGCGCGGTCCGTGCCGATATAAAAAAAGGGAGGAGAACCGTGCGACTACAGGACACACAACACCGCCCCCAGGCCCAGCAAAGGAAATCTACCGTGAAGAGACCACGCAACGAAGAAGATCGTTACCGTTCCTTCTTTGAGCACGCTTTAGAGGGGTTTTTCCGCAGCACGCCCGAGGGGCGCTTCACCGAAGTCAATCCGGCCTTGGTGCGCATGCTCGGCTACAAATCCGCCGAGGAGGTACTGGCGCTGAAGATTCCGGAGGATCTCTATGTCGATCCAGCGCAGCGGGAGCAACTGCGTGCCGCCTACGAGGGTGCCGGAGCAGTCCAAGGAGTGGAACTGCTGTGGAAAAAGAAAGGAGGACAGCCCATTATCGTCAGCTTGCATGCCAGTGTGTCTTATGACTTGCAGGGCCATCTGCTTGGTTATGAAGGCTTGGTCCTGGATGTCACCGAGCGCAGGCGCTCAGAGGAGGCGCTGCGCTGGAACGAAGAACGGTACCGTTCACTGGCGGTGGCTACGGCGCAGATTGTGTGGGCGTTTGATCCACACGGGCAGCCCATAGGTGACCTGCCGCTGTGGCGAACGTTTACCGGGCAGAGCGTGAAAGAGATCAAAGAAGGAGGGTGGAGCAATGCGCTGCACCCCGAGGACCGTCAGCGGGTGCTGGAGTCCTGGGCGCAAGCGATGGCCACGCTCAGTGTCTACACGACGGTCTACCGACTCCGGCGATACGACGGCGAGTATCGCTACTTTGGCGTGCGCGGGGTGCCGGTCCTTGACCAAGAAGGACAGGTGCGTGAGTGGATCGGAACCTGTAGCGACATCAGCGAACGTAAACAGGTCGAGGAGGCGTTGCGAGAGAGCGAGGAGCGGCTGCGCACGATCATTTCCAACGCTCCGGTCATTCTATGGACGACGGATCGCCAGGGAATGTTGACATTCATCGAAGGGAAAGGCCTGCGTGCTCTGGGGTTGAGCCCGAGCAGTCTCGTCGGACAGTCTGTCTTTGCTCTCTTCCACGACTCCCCCCGAGTCATGGAGAACCATCACCGCGCTCTTGCCGGTGAGGAGTGCGAGGACATTGTCGAAATAGCTGGGAGAGCCTTCGAGAACAGATATACGCCTCTGCGCGATCAGGACGGCCAAGTCACCGGCCTGATCAGCGTTGCGACCGACATTACTGAGCGTCGGCACACGGAGAAGGAGTTACGGCGCAGTCAGGATCTGTTTCGCCGCTTCATGGATCACAGTCCCGTGCTAGCCTACATGAAGGACGAAGCGGGGCACTATGTGTATGCGAATCGACCGCTCGAGCAATTTTTGCCGGATTGGCGGGGGAAGACCGATTTTGACATGTGGCCGAGAGAAACTGCCCAGACCATCCGACAGAATGATGCCGCCGTCTTGGCCGCGAATGCACCAGCGGAATTCTACGAAACTACCGCGCGTGAAGATGGGGTGCAGTGGTGGTGGAGCTTGAAGTTTCCCATTCAAGGCCCCGATGGACAACGGCTACTGGCTGGCTTGTTGCTTGATATCACTGAGCACAAGCGCCTGGAGGAAAAGCTCCGCCAAAGCGAAGAACGTTACCGCGTCGTCTCGGAAATCACGTCTGACTACGCTTACGCACTCCGTGTCGAGCCCGACGGGAAGTTTGTGCTCGAATGGATCACTGCGGCGTTTTCTTCCATCAGCGGGTTTACGCCGGAAGAACTCGAGGCCCGCGGCGGCTGGGGTAGCTTAGCGGCGCCCGAAGACATGCCGATCGTGCGGGAGCACTGGGCGCGGGTTGTTGCCGGTCAGTCGGATACGAGTGAGTTCCGCATTCTTACGAAAAGTGGAGAAACGCGCTGGCTGCGGAACCATGGCCGTCCGGTCTGGGATGAGGCGCAAGGGCGCGTCGTGCGCCTTTATGGGGCAGGGCAGGACATTACTGAGCGCAAACGACTTGAGGAACTGGTACGTGAGCGCGTGCTCCGGCCGAAAGACCTCGCAACCAACCTGAGGAAATTCCGTCAGCGACTCGGGCTCACTCAAGTTGCGTTCGGTCAGGCCTTCGGCGGATATAGCCAGCGGCAGATCACCAGCTACGAAACCGGTGAGATCGAAATTCCCCTGGGGCTTTTGCTGGCAATCCGTGGCAACGGCTATCCATTGGAGGTGGTTCTCGGGGCCGGCCGGGAACACGATGCCCTCAACGAGGTGATTAGCTACCTCTCGACAAGTCGCAGAGCCCATGACGCCGCTCGGCAACTGGCCGAGAATGTCCTTCGCATCTTGGAAACGGAGAACATCACCGTCAGTTCACTCATGAATCGCCTGGGAATTCCCCTCAAGGAAGAAGTTCCTGGAGAGGGGAGTCCACTGCCCGACGCGCCCCATAGAGTGAATGTCAAGGCTCCTCTGGCGGTGTTTCAGAACCCACCACGAAGAGGACGACCTCCACGGGAGGCGTGAGCACGTCTGCCGTCTCTATCATCCGCGGTATCGAGCGGCTCCAACAAGCAAGTAGCGGCTTTGCAGGGTAGGGGGCACGGCGCACCGTGCCCCCTACAACTAGCGGAACCACGACATCACTTTTTCAGCAAACCGTCGCAGTGATGCCCACACCTCTTCCCGCAGCAAACCGCCCAGGTCGGTGTAGACCCAGTAGTGGGTATTGCCAACCGCACTTCATGCGTGTGCTCCTGGCAGTGAAGATTCTCTGTCCCGTAGAACGGATCGCGATATTTGTCAAGGAAAAGCTGTGTTCGGGGGAAACCCCCTTGACCCTGGGCGTGCGGGTCGGCATTCCTGGACGACAGTCGGTTTCAGGAGGAACGGAGATGGACGCAGGGCAAAAACAGAAGCTGGTGGCGTTGCTCGCCCAAGAACATGTGTTGGTGGTGACTACGCAGGGGGAAGAATGGCCCACGGCGACGATGCAGGCGTTTGCCGAGACCGAGAATTTGGACATCATCCTCATCATGTTGGACAGTGCGGTCAAGTTTCAAAATCTTCTCAAGCGACCGCAAGTAACCGTGCATGTTGATACCCGTGACTCTGGGGATGTAAAAACGTTTCAAGTGATTCGCGCCTCTTTGCAAGGCTGGGCCCGTGAGGTGGCGAAGGATGGTGCCGAATGGCATGAACTCAAAGAAGTCTTTCTGAAAAAGAACCCCTTTGAGGCGCCTTTCTTCAAGTACGAGGCCCTGCGCATGGTCCGCATTACTACCGAGCGGGTATCCTATGCGAACGGAATCGGCGATTCGTTCAAGGCGGAGTTATAGAGAAAAGGGCCGGGAGACGGGAAGAAGTCGGAGAGAATGAGGGCGAAGCGGAGAGACGCCCGCTGCAGAGCTGCCTCTCCGCGTTTGTCTATAATATCGGGTTCTTCAAGCAGCCCGGTCGGAGTGATCTTCGTCGCGCTCAAGTTGTAAGCCTGAACTAGCGATTAAACATTCGGCATGAGAGCGGACTGCTTCTCGGTCTAGTCCGAGGTGATCGCAGACATAGGCAAAGGAGAAAGGAGCTTCGCTTTCTTCACGCACCCAAGCCCGGTCCGCCTCCCATTGTTTCTTTTCTTTATAGGAGCGACCCGGGCGGCCAGGATGAAAGGTCGCAAGCACCTGCAGCGCATCGGTCAATAACGCCCACAACAGCAGCCATTCGCTCCGGTGGAGGATGTTACTGCGTGGACGAATCTGGCTCGGCAACAATACATCGGGGTCGATCTGCAACGGGTCCAGGCTTGACCCCTGACTTATCACGGAAACCTGCTGTATTGCTCGTGACAGTGTTTTCATCACCATCCTCCCCTCGATCTACCCTCCGGTCCTTGCCGGGGCGGTTGGTAAGATAGACACTCAAGAGCCGGATTTTATTCACCTTGCGCGCTGTCGGCTAACCCGCCTTGCGTAGCGCAAAGAACGAAGTGAAGTTCCCGCGCCGCGCCAAGAGCAATAAGGTTTCTTTATCCTTTGCGTCGGCCATGGCTTTGTTAAAGTCTTCCACCGATTCAATAGGTTGACGGTTTACTTCTTCAATGATGTCTCCGGGCTGGATGCCGGCCAGCTCGGCGGAACTACCCGGATCGACTTCAGTAACCACGACGCCTTTCTTGTTCCGATCGAGCTGGAAACGACGGGCTGCCTCGGAGGACAGACTCGAGACGGTCATTCCCCAGCTTTCGCCGCTTTCTTCCTCGCTCGCGGCTTTCGCTTGCTGGTCGGTCAGCTCACCGAGCTTGACTGTGAGGGTTTTCTCTTTGCCTCCACGGAGGATGGTGACCTGAGCTTTGTCGCCGACCGGAGTTCGAGCGACTACGGCCGGTAACTCGTGCGAGTCTTTAATCGGGTTCGAGTTAAAGGCGGTAATGATGTCACCCCGTTCAAAGCCCGCTTTTTCTGCCGGACTGTCCTTGGTGACCTCGGCCACCAACGCGCCCGAGGGCTCTTTCAGGCCAAACGACTTTGCTAGTTCCGGGGTGACAGACTGGATGGATACACCCAGCCAACCGCGTGTCACCTTGCCTTTTTCCTTGAGTTGGCCGACGACCGACTTGGCCAGATCGATAGGAATGGCGAAGCCGATACCGATGTTGCCTCCGCTCTGACTGAAGATTGCCGAGTTGATCCCCACCACTTCGCCCCTCAGGTTGAGCAGTGGCCCACCGGAGTTGCCCGGATTGATCGACGCATCGGTCTGAATGAAATCGTCATACGGACCGGCGCCAATCACTCGCCCTTTGGCGCTGACGATACCCGCGGTGACCGTTTGGTCGAGACCAAAGGGATTGCCAATCGCCATGACCCAATCGCCGACCTGGAGATCGGCGGAACTGCCCAAGGGGACTGTGTGCAGGGAATGCTTTGCGTCGATCTTAACTATGGCAATATCGGTTTTTTCATCGGAACCGACCACTTTGGCGTCGTATTCTTCCTTGTCGGAGAGGCGGACCGTGATCTTGTCGGCACCGTCGACCACGTGGTGGTTGGTGATAATGTAACCGTCTTCGCTAATGATGAAACCCGAGCCCAAGCTCCGCAGTTGACCCGGGGGGGGCCGATCGCCAAAGAAACGGCGGAAGAACTCCTCGAAGGGATCATCGCCGCC
>JBGPOI010000009.1:0-26163 GCA_041487975.1 Binatia bacterium
CGCGCAGCGAATCGCCGACTGTTTGGCTACTGTAAGCACAGACGCGCAATTTCGGACCTGTGTGGGGAATCTTGACGATGCGCTGCAGAGCGCTGGACTCATCACCGCCAAGCAGAACCGCCTGATGGACAACTGCGCGCGGAAGGTGCACCTCCCTCATTGAAGGGGCAGCGCCCTGCGGCCTGCACGACTAGCGGGCAGAGGCCTACGTACGCGCGCGACCAACGCCGTGACGAGGGGCGGTACGACAGTGTATCGCCTCTCGCGGCGGGGCGGGGTGAAGTGAAAGCTCTGACCCTCTGCTGCTCTCCCATCACCTATGCCCTTTGTAGGCTCGGATATAGCGAAGTTGACATAAAGGGCAAACTAACCGGGCTGCTTTGTCTCCTTCTCAAGGTCGAATTTTCTTCGCCTGTCGCCTGCGTCTCTTGAGTAACCCCGGGCAGCCGCCTCGTTCCAGCAGAGATTCCTATTTCTGCAAAGAATACTCATTTTCTCTTCTCATTCGTGGGAAGGATGGAATGGAAAGTCTTGCTGCTACACCACATACACCTGCCGAATCTAAGATACGCCTGACGGTATGTCTTTTGCCATCTAAAAGTAGAACTCAAAGAGACATAGTAGGGAATTCTTAAGAGGAGATATACTGATGAGCCCACTACTCCACACGACATGGCGGACCGCACCGAGTCTTTGTATCAGCCTGATACCCGTGTTCCTATTCTGGATAGGCGCAAGTCTGAGTTTCGCGCAAGAGGACGAGATCTCTGGCGCGGGGAGGTTTCGGTACCAGACGTACTGCGCCACCTGTCATGGGGTCAGCGGCGCAGGCGACGGACGGATGGCTGATGTGTTACTTAGCAAGCCAGCAGACCTGACGCGGTTGAGCAAGGGGAATGAGGGCAAATTCCCCTTTTGGCGAGTGTATCGGGTGATCGATGGCCGCGAGGAGGTCAAAGCCCATGGACCTCGGTCAATGCCAATCTGGGGCTCGTGGTTCCAAAAAACCGAAGGGAATGATCTGCTTGTGACCGGTCGGATTTTCGAACTTGTGTATTATCTGAAGTCTATTCAGGAAAAATGACATCCACAAAGGAGAGAACGAGGACGAGCGTGAAACTGCGGAAGCTTATACTGTTAGTGTTCATCACTGCCTGCGTCGAGCAACGCGCAGTGGAACAGTTTAATGCAACCGTCAACCGGCTGTGCGCGACTGCTAGTGCTGTGCACAATGTTGATCAGCATCTCAGTACCCATGTGCAAGGGTGTGTGTTCATCACGATGGAGAAAACTTTGGCCGCGGGACTCAGCGAGGCCGGTCTAGAATCAGGAGTGTACCGTACCCAGGCACCGAGTCTCGGCTTTACCCACTACCTCGACGAAGTCATTATCACCCGCGCTGAAGAGACGCTGGCACTGATGACCCCTGCGGCCTTTCACGAATTAGCGCAGGCTGCTGGAGCCGCGCGCGAGGCTCGTGTCGAAGAGCAACAGCTACGCGAAGGGCTTGGACTCGTCATTTTAGGAAACTTGCAGGCCTTTGCACCTGCGATCCCTAGACAACTTACACCGGACGAATTAGTGCTTCTTCGCAAAGCACTCTGATTCTCCCAGTGTCTCAGGTATGCGCATCGTTTGTGAACAGTACACCGCTCCCCCCCTTGCGCGTCAGCGCTGCGAGATCGTAGAGCGAAAAGGTCTCGGCCACCCGGACACGATTTGTGACCTTGTCATGGATGCGATCTCTGTTGCGCTCTGCCGGGAGTACGAGCGTGTAGCAGGTCACATTCTTCACCACAACCTGGACAAAAGCCTTCTCATTGCCGGACAGACAGTCAAGCACTGTGGCGGCGGGCGGGTCATTCGGCCTATGGAATTCGTCATGGGAGATCGGGCCACGGACCGATTTGGCGCAGTGACCATCCCTGTGCCGGACATCGCGGTCGCCACGGCCAAGCAATGGTTCCATGACCATCTTCCTTATTTGAATCCCGAGACGCATATCCGCTTCCGTCCGGCGACGGCACCCGGCTCTGCGGAACTCACTGATATTTTTGCCCGGGGCGGTACGGTGCTGGCCGCCAACGACACCTCTGGAGCAGTCGGACATAGCCCCTACACACCGCTGGAACGTGTAGTTCTCGATCTGGAAGGCTACCTCAACGGCCGCCAATTCAAATCCACATTTCCCGACACCGGCCAAGACGTCAAGATCATGGCTCGGAGGGTTGATGCCCAGGTTGAGTTGACCGTGGCGATGCCTTTCCTGGCACAGCACATCAGCAGTGTTGCGTTGTACTTTGAGCGGAAAGCCCAGGCGGCGGAGGCAATACGCAACTTCGTTCAGCAAACGAGTGCTTTCGACGATGTCCACATCACCCTGAATAGTCTGGACAGTGAAGAACGTGGAGAAGCTGGCATTTACCTCTCGTTGACTGGCACCTCGGCCGAAGATGCTGACTCTGGGCAGATCGGACGGGGCAATCGGGTGAGCGGCGTCATCGCCTTCCACCGTCCAGCCGGTGCTGAAGCGGCTGCTGGCAAAAACCCGGTGAGCCACGTTGGTAAGATTTATAATGTCTTGGCTCACCATCTCGCGCAGGAAATCCTCAACGCGCTCAGCGACGTGGAAGCAGTCTCCTTGTGGATCGTCAGCCAGATCGGACAACCGATCGATACCCCGGCCTTGGTCCAGGTTCAATTGACCCCAAGCGAGAGAGAACTGTCACTCCGCACCCGGCACGCAGTGGAAGACTTAATCCATGCGCGCTTTGCCCGCATTGCCGAGTTTTGCCAAGCCTTAGCACGAGGCCAGTATCCAATTTGTTAGGTGTGGGGAGGAAGAGCAATAAGCCCGTAGAGACGCAACCTATGGTGTCTCTCCATTGTCACTCCGTTCTTCTTTGGCTTTCGCTCAAGCTGAAGGGCAATCACTGATGACGGCTAGCGTTCCTTGCCTGCGGACAACTCCTGTGTGCGCGAGAACCGCGCGTTCCTTGCTGCCGAGTTCCTCGACCTCGGTTACTGAGGAACCAGAGTCTGGTTGGCCCAGAAAGCAGGGCAGTGTCTCGAGATTTGGCCGCCGCGCAATGTTGTTGGCACTTGCTGTGCTCGTCCTTGCCGCGGCGTTTTGCTATCCAGTCAAAGGAGAATTAGGGAACGAAAATTTCCAGGTTCCCATTCTCGTCTATCATCGCTTTGGGCCGGTGGTCGCTGATAGCATGACTGTGACCACCCCCGTTTTCGCATCCCATCTCAAATATCTCAAGGACAATGGCTATACAGTAATCCCGCTGAGACAATTTGTGGCGTATCGCCTCGGCAAAGCCCCACCTCCGCCTCTTCGCTCGGTGGTGATTACTGTGGATGATGCTCACCAGTCGGTCTACACGTACATGCTTCCCTTGCTCAGGCAATACCATATTCCAGTCACGCTTTTTGTTTACCCCTCTGCCATATCCAACGCCATGTACGCCATGAGATGGGAGCAACTCAAGGTGCTGAAGGATACCGGGCTTTTTGAGATCCAGTCCCACTCCTACTGGCATCCGAACTTCAAGCAAGAGAAGAAACGTCTCGCTCCGGAAAACTACGAACAGTTTGTTACGTGGCAATTAACCAAAGCAAAAGAAACCCTGGAAAGACGTCTCGGCGTTCACGTCGATATACTGGCATGGCCCTTTGGCATCTATGATGACTATCTCATCAAAAAGGCGGCTGAGGCAGGCTACATAGCCGCTCTGACGCTGGACAGATGGCATGCGAGCATGTCTGACCATCTTATGGCGCTTCCCCGGTATCTCATGACCAACGGAGACAAGGGGAAGGCGTTTGAAAGACTCCTGCTCGGAAAGGCTGCGGAACGAAAGGTTGGGTAGTGACGGAGGGTATCCTAAAGGTCGGCGAAAAGGAATTGGGGTCATTGTGAACAACGACAAAAATCTGCTGACGATCTTGCTTGTCCTTTTCTCGGTGCCCGTCTATGCGAACCCTTACCGCGGCAGGATCGTTGATGCTGAGACAAAAAAGCCAATAGAGGGGGCATTTGTTACCCTGGATGACAGCGTCGTGCAAAGCGATGCACACGGGATGTTTCAGATCAGCGGCGAGGGTAATCACATAGGGGTGCGGGCTTACGAGCATTTACGCGAGTGGATCGACATCAGCCGCCTGAAAGATGAATCGCAGGAGGTTGCTCTCGTTCCATTCATACCAAAGACGCTTTATCTCTCGTTTTTTGGCATCGGCAACAACCGCTTGCGGCAAGCGGCGCTCGATTTGCTCGAAGCAACGGAGCTGAACGGGTTGGTCATCGACGCCAAAGGAGACCGGGGGATGATCGCTTATAAGAGTGCCATTCCTCTTGCTGCACAGGTCGGCGCGCAGAACATCATCACCATCAAGGACCTCAAGGGCTTACTCACATCGTTGCACGAGAGAGGCATTTACACTATCGCGCGGATCGTCACCTTCAAAGATAATCCCCTGGCCCTGGCGAGACCGGACTTGGCAGTGAAGACACGGGACGGAAGCGTGTGGAGAGACCGCGAACGTCTCGCGTGGACCGATCCGTTTAAGCAGGAGGTACGGGACTATAATATTGCGGTTGCTCTGGAAGCTGCGGGAGCCGGCTTTGATGAGATTCAATTTGACTATCTACGTTTTCCCGACGCACGGGGGCTGGTCTTTTCACAGCCCAACACCGAGAAAAGCCGGGTCAAAGCGATTTCCGAGTTCCTCCAGGAAGCGAAGACAAAGCTCAGGCCCTACAACGTCTTTCTCGCTGCCGATATCTTTGGCTACGTGTGCTGGAATCTCGATGATACGGACATCGGACAGAAACTCGAGGAGTTAACGCCGTATCTCGATTTCACCTCGCCAATGTTGTACCCTTCCAGCTATCATCTGGGTATCCCGGGCTACCGCGATCCGGTGGCTCATCCCTATGAGATCGTGTCCCTCTCCCTGAAGAAAGCGAAGGAGAGGACAGGGCTACCAGCGACGCGCTTCAGGCCCTGGCTGCAAGCATTTAAAGACTATGCTTTTGATCGCAGGCCATTTACCGCGAAAGAAATCCAGGCACAAATAAAGGCAGCCGAAGATTTTGGTTCGAATGGATGGATGCTGTGGAACCCGCGGAACGTGTATTCTGCAGACGGTCTGAAGCAAGAACACTAATTCACCTGACCTCGGTCTTGTGTTTGCTCCTGCCTGTCGCCTATTTGTCTGCGCCGGCAAGGGCTGAGGTAGCACGTGGCTTGCGCGCGGCGGCCCTTGAGCCCATCGCCGAAATCGTCGAGCAGGAAATTGCCGCAGGCAAAATTCCCGGAGCTGTCGTCCTCATCGGCCACCAAGGTAGAGTCGTCTACCGTCGGGCTTTCGGCTACCGTGCGCTCAAGCCGGAAAAACTGCCCATGACGGAAGACACGATCTTTGACTTGGCCTCTCTCACCAAAGTGATCGCAACCAGCACGGCAGTGATGCAACTCGTAGAGAGCGGAAAGCTGCATCTCGAAGATCCGATTACGCACTACTGGCCTGAGTTTAAGACCAACGGGAAAGCGCACATCACCGTACAGGAGTTGCTCACGCACTATTCGGGGTTGCGACCAGACCTTGACTTACGGACACGGTGGTCAGGCTATGACACGGCTCTTCGGCTGATCGCCGCTGAAAAGCCGGTGTTTCCCCCTGGCACCGGCTTTTTGTACAGTGATATCAATTTCGAGATCCTGGGCGAGCTTGTCCAACGAATTTCGGGTTTGCCACTCGGTGTCTACTGCGCCCGGCACATCTTTACGCCGTTGGGGATGAAAGACACTGGATTTCGGCCCTCGCCAGCGCTGGAGGACCGCATCGCACCGACCGAATACCGAGACGGAAAGATGCAATTCGGTACTGTTCACGACCCTACCGCGTACGGAATGGGCGGGGTAGCCGGACACGCGGGTCTTTTTTCCACGGCTGATGATCTCGCCATCTTTGCGCAGATGCTGTTGGACGGGGGCAGTAACAAAGCGGTGCGCATCTTGCGTCCGTCCACAGTCGAACAGATGACCACGCCGCAGTCTCCGCCGCACTCAATGAGATTACGAGGGCTGGGTTGGGATATCGGCGCACCGTTTGTCTCCAATCGCGATGCCCTAGCTCTCGGCGCTGCCTATGGGCATACCGGGTTCACCGGAACGTCACTGTGGATCGACCCGGGATCAAAGACCTACGTCAGTGTCTTGACCAACAGGGTTCACCCGGATGGCAGGGGAGATGTGAGGTCGCTCCGAATGCATATCTCACAACTTGTCGCGGCGTCACTCGGACCGCTGCTGGCCGGCAAGGTCTTCGCCAGCCAGGTTTCGCTGACCGAAAACCGTGCCCGGACGCAAGGTCAGGCCAATGGTGTCGCCCACGGCATAGTGGAAAGCGGGACTGACGTGTTGGCTGCTGAACAGTTCGCAACTTTGGCTGGTCTGCGCGTCGGACTCATCACAAACCACACTGGGCGCAACTCAGCCGGGCAGCGCACGCTCGACCTTTTGTCCAATACTCCCAAGGTGAAGGTGGCAGCGATCTTCAGCCCTGAGCACGGCCTGTACGGCAACGTGGACGAGAAGATCGCCTCGGGAATGGAGCCGACAACAACTCTGCCCCTGTACAGCTTATATGGGAACGTCAAGCGCCCGACGGCGGAGATGCTCGCAGGTTTAGATGCACTGGTCTTTGACCTCCAGGATGCTGGCGCCCGGTTCTACACCTATGTCACCACTATGGCTTACGCGATGGAGGCAGCAGCTAAAAAGGGCATCGACTTTTATGTGCTTGACCGACCGAATCCGCTCAGTGGTGCCGTCGTCCAAGGGCCGATCATGGATGCGGACCTACGATCTTTTACCGGCTATTTCCCTCTACCAGTCAGGCACGGGATGACTGTTGGTGAACTCGCGAAAATGTTTAACGCCGAAAGCAAGATTGGTGTAAAGCTGCATGTGATCCCCATGCGAGGCTATCGGCGCAGTGACTGGTATGATGAGACCGGCCTGCAATGGGTGAACCCTTCACCAAATTTGCGCACGCTTACGGAAGCGACGTTGTATTCCGGAGTGGCGATGGTCGAAGGTGCAAACGTGAGCGTTGGCCGGGGCACCAAGGCCCCTTTTGAGTTGCTTGGAGCCCCCTGGATCGACGGAAGAGTTCTCGCGGTTTACCTCGCCCAGCGGGAGCTACCGGGCGTAAGCTTTGTCCCCAGAGACTTTACCCCCACTGCGGATCGCTACGCGACTTGGCGGTGTCATGGAGTGCAGATCATTCTGGTTGATCGCCAGGTGTTGGATGCTCCAGCGCTAGGAGTGGAGATCGCTAGCGCGCTTTACCACCTGTATCCGAAGGATTTCCGGCTGGAGAATACCCTGGGCATGATCGGGGCCCGCTGGGTTTTGCGGGCTATCCAGGCTGGCCAGGACCCACGGTCGATCGTACAGCATTGGCAGCCTGCACTCGATAAGTTCCGCTCGTTGCGGGCGAAGTATCTGCTGTACTCCACAGCCTCAGATTAAGGTTTCAACAACGCTCACCAAGGGGGTTACGCCCCTTTGCGGCAGACGCGCAAATAGGCAACGCAGCCGTTGAGGCTGGCCATCTGAGGGTAATCGGCCTCGGGCGGCCGGTTTGGCCGGTGAGACAACCTTACAGTTGCGTTGTTGCGCAAAAGAGGCTTGGGCTTTAGCATATAAATTTCACGAAAAACTCCGGAACCCGGTATTTGCAAAAGTGAGAAGGAAAGTCGCTTTCTTTCGCAAATCTGCGATTTTATTTGCCTTCTTTTCTTATATGAATTTCACTTTACGTCCGAGGCACGGTTCCTGCTGAAGATTCGACAACAAAGGTTTGGCTGTTGATTTTCACCTTCGAGGAGGAACCACCCATGGAGAAGACATATCCCGAGCACTACCAGCATTTGCAAAGCGTAATGATCAAACTGGGCAATGAACTACCGGGTCCGATGTCTGGGTTTGGTCAGTTACATCGGCATGCCGTAGCTGAAGGCGCACTGAGCACGAAGATTAAAGAGTTAATCGCTCTGGGCATCGGCATTGCCGCCCGGTGTGACGGCTGCATCGCGTACCATGTGCATGATGCCCTGAAAGCTGGTGCCACACGCAAGGAGATTGTCGAAACCATCGGCGTCGCCCTCTTCATGGGTGGTGGACCAGCCGCAGTGTACGGAGCCCAGGCGTTTGAGGCACTGGAGCAGTTTGAGACGGCAGGCGTACGCTAGCAGCCTGCGCTTGGGTGCCTTCCTCCGTTCGCCCTGAGCCTGTCGAAGCCTGTCCGGAACGAAGTCGAAGGGAGGGGCGGTTGTAGTATGGCCCGCAAGAAGAATCCGTTATGAGCGGTCATGTCACTGCTTCTCTTATTCGGGTGTGGGGATGATCCCCGCACCCATGAGCACCTTGGTCTCCTCTCGCGCCCTTTTGATGATCCTCGACGCCTTGGCGAATAACTCATCCCTCGTCATGGTGACCCGTGCCACTCCTTGCTCGATAGCTTTCATGCCCACGGCCGCTGCCTCACGCGGAAAGACTTCCCATTCGTCCATCCTGGGCAAGATCAACTCTTCCGACAGTCCTTTCTCTTCAGCACACCTGGCGAGTTCTTCGGCTGCGGTGATACACATCTCGTCGGTAATCGTCCGCGCTTCGACATCAAGAACACCTCTGAAGATGGCGGGGAAGCCTAACGAGTTGTTCACCTGATTGGGGAAATCCGATCTCCCTGTGGCGACAATCCTCGCACCTGCGTCTCTGGCCTCCCAGGGCCAAATCTCCGGGATGGGATTCGCACAGGCAAATACGATGGCGTCTTTGGCCATGGCAGCGATCCATTCGGGTTTGATGACTCCTGGACCGGATCGCGACAGCGCAATGCAGACGTCGGTTCCTTTCAGCGCCTCCTGGATTCCTCCCCTCCGCTGCTTCTCGTTCGAGATCTCACAGATCTGCCCTTTCACGGTGTTGTCAGGGGTTCGCAGATCCTCCCTCCCCTTGTGCAGGATTCCTTTGGTATCCGCCATAATGAGATTTCCCGCAGGGAAACCGGCGGCGACCAGAACCCGCGAGACCGCAATGTTCGCTGCTCCTGCCCCGATCAGTGCGATGCTCACTTCTTCCTTGGTTTTCCTAACAACCTTCAGTGCATTGAGCAGTCCGGCCAATGTGACAGCCGCGGTGCCCTGCTGGTCATCATGCCACACCGGAATGTCCATTTCGGCACGCAGTCTGTCCAGAATGAAGAAGCATTTGGGCTTGGCAATATCTTCGAGATTGATACCGCCGAAGGTCGGAGCGAGCCACTTACACGCTTGGATGATTTCCTCTGGGTTCTTGGTCCCCAGACAAATGGGAAAGGCATCAACCCCGCCGAGATACTTGAAGAGAATGGCTTTGCCTTCCATCACCGGCAAGGCGGCATGTGGCCCGATATCGCCTAAGCCAAGCACGCGCGTCCCATCGGAGACTATCGCGACAAAATTCCCTTTGTTGGTATGGGCGAACACCCGCTCGGGATGTTGCGCAATCTCTCGGCAGGGTGCAGCCACCCCTGGTGTGTACCAAATGGCAAAATCGTCAAGATCGCGAATCGGGCACTTCGGGGTGACCTCTAGCTTTCCCTGGTAGAAGGGATGCAAGCGTAGTGCCTCAGCACTGGGTTTTTGTGCTTTGGTGAGCAATTCTTCGACATTCACTGACTTGTTCATTTTCCCTCTGTTTGTGAGAACTCGACAAGTCCTCTTCAGCCTTTTCTCGTCTTTTTTCTCAAATCTGCAACCGTTTTCCTGCTCAATATCGCGAGATTGCGAAGTTCCTGCTTTCTTCCTTCTTTGTCTTCTATGGATGAAAATAGCTCTCTTCAGGAAAAGACGGCATTGTCAGCCGACCCTTCCTCCCCGGGAGCAATGCGTATGCCAGGACTATTGCAACCTAACAATACTTCTGTGGCATTGATCTCCCCCGAGATCGGCAAGAAGCTGGCGGACAAAGCAAACGGAGCGGGGGTGGAGGAGTACTTGCCCGACCCCACTACCCCCCTTGGGGAGGTGGTATGGCGTGGGTGCTCTGTCCCCACTGCACTGCACGAGGCAGGAGACGCTCCGAGCGCTCTCAGTGCCACGCAATCCACCCCAGCCCCAGCCCGAGGCACAAGGGCGAGAAGAGTCTAGTGTCCCAGCGGGCGAACGCCGTGCCTCAAGGAGACCCCGTTCGATGTCCGCCCAGTGATGGATCGTCAGGATGGCCGTGGCCACGTCAAAGGCAGCGTCCCGGAATGGAAGAGATTCCGCGCGAGCTTGCACAACGGGTAGCCCGCGCTTCGCTCGCTGCGAGATCATCACCCGGGACGGCTCCACTGCCACGAGAGCTTGATCTCGCGGCTCATACGACCCAACCCCTGCGCCTAGGTTCACCATGCTGAGTGCCTGGCCAAGCTCGGCATGGTGAGCACTGGCGATTCTTGGGTCGGGGCGGCGGTAGTTGCTGTAGTGCGTGCCTATCGTGTCGTAGGGAGTTTGCACAGTGACGCTTCTCCTGCAGAGAGCCGGATAACGCTCCAGGTAAGCCGCGCGAGCCTTGCGAGCGTCGGACTTCAACGGGGTTAGGCCCTACAGCTCCGATTGGTGGACAACCCTTCGCTTTTCTTCACCCCACTTTACCGATAATTCAAGACCTGACCCTATTTCCATGACCCCACTATTTCCATGACCCCATTTCCACAACATGGCCGGGGTCCTGTGCAGCGCGTTAGTTAGACAGTCCGTCTCCCTGCTGCACTATCAGTTCCCCGCTGGCGTGGCTGCCAGCACAGGATCATCCAACGGGGCGAGCGCTACTTTCACATGTTCCCGTACCCCCCGCCAGTCTCGGTCAGAGAGATGTCCGACCAGCACGGGGTTGGTAGAAGGGGGCAGTGTCGCCAAGAAACTGCGAAAAGCCGACGGCACCCGTAACCCCGCTTGCGCCCAATCCTGCAACAGGTAGTCGGTAGGACCAACGGCAGCAGCGGTTTGGCTGGTAATCAGCCCCACGATCACATCCGGCCGTGCAGCGTGGTAGACTGATGAGGATAAGATGACCGCTGGTCGCCGTTTGATGCCTGTGACTCCAGGAAAATTCACTGCGACAATGTCACCCGGGTTAAACAAGTTCATCCTCTTCAGGGTAGAGCTTGACAGCGTACTGTAACGAGAAGGCAGTTAGGTCTCTCTGATCTTGTTCACTCCAGACGCTACTGGTGTCCACAACAGTCATATCGGCTTGAGCTAGATCCTGTAGGATGAGTGCGGCCAAGCGTAGCCGTTCAGTTGGTGGCAGGGCTCGAACCGTGTCAGCGAAAACTTCTTGCGCGGTTAGTGCCATAGGAGGTTCTCCAGATTCTGAAAAGTCATCCTGGCGAAGTGTAACATTACCGGGTCAACTGAGCCAACAGCTTGTATGCGAGCGGCTGTCTAACGCCAGGTTTCAGCCGCTGCCGGAAGCCGGAGCGAAGCGTAGGCTGTAGGCAGTCGGCTGCAAACCCTTGTGTACGCCTGGCATGGGCGTGAGTTCATGGGGTGCAAGTCCCCTGTCGGAGGTTCACCCTCATGAGCAAGAGCATACATGAGGTTAACTACGAGTCCAAGGCAAGGGCGTCACCGCGAGGTGAGGTCTGAAAGGAAGCCGGCGACAGCGCTGCGAGGCGAGGAACACGAACGACATAGCAGGCTCGTTTCCCTCGGATGAGGTGGCACCACACACTGAAATCCGGTGAACCAGGGGATGGGGTAAATGTCGCGCCTGGGCAGTAACCACTCACGCTCTTATCCGGGGAGAGCTACGTCGCGTCCTGGGAAGTGGCGGGCCACGGAAATTGACTGAGCGCCCGAGCAATCGGCGCTGATCCCGGCGTAGCAGTCAGCAGAGGTCATAGTAGCTTTCGGCTTCCTCCCGAGGCGGAGAGCGAAGGACCGAACAGGGAGGACAAGGAGGAGGGATGGCAGACTCGACGAAGACAGACCTGAGCAAGGTGACGGCTTCGCGGCGTCCCGTCATGGACCCAGCCTTGAGTGAAGATCTCATGGAGCGAGTACTCACGCCAGAGAACCTGCGCAAAGCTTGGCACCAGGTGAAGACCAATCACGGCGCTCCTGGGGTCGATGGGATGACCATTGAGGACTTCCCGGCCTTTGCGCGGGAGCACTGGCCAAGCATTCGCCAAGCGTTGAGAGACGAGGCCTATCAACCGGCCCCGGTCCGGCGCACGGAGATTCCGAAGCGGCACGGGAAGGGGAAACGGTTGTTGGGCATTCCGACCGTCGTAGATCGGATTATCCAGCAAGCGATTGCGCAGGTGCTGGGACCGATCTTTGACCCGGGGTTCTCGGCGTCGAGCTTCGGCTTTCGGCCCGGGCGCTCAGCCCACCAAGCCGTCAAGCAGATACAGAGCTACCTCCAAGCGGGCTCCAAGGTCGCCGTGGATCTAGACCTAGCGAAATTCTTCGACCGGGTGAACCACGACGCCTTGATGGCTCGGGTGGGGCGCAAAGTCCGCGATAAGGCGCTGCTACGGGTGATTGGCAAGTATCTGCGCGCGGGCGTGTTGGTCGGCGAGGGCCTCCAGCCCACGGAGACCGGGGTCCCGCAAGGGTCGCCCTTGTCCCCACTGTTGTCTAACATCCTGTTAGACGACCTGGATCAGGAACTGCAACGACTCGGGCACCGGTTCGCTCGGTATTGCGACGACTTCCTCATCGTCGTCAAAAGCCAGCGGACGGGCGCGCGCGTTAAAGCCAGTCTGACTCGCTTTCTCCAGCAGCACCTCAAGCTGGAGATCAATGAGACCAAGAGTACGGTCGGCCCTACCAATGAGTGCGTGTTTCTGGGCTTTACCTTCCAGGGCACGCGCATCTATTGGTCCCAAGAGGCATTCCAGGATTTTCATCACCGGCTGCGCAAGTTGACCGGGCGAAGCTGGGGTGTCTCGATGGCCTACCGGATTCGCAAACTCAACGAGTACAGCCGGGGCTGGTTGCAGTACTTTGGGCTCTCCCAGTACTACCGTCCGCTCCCCGAACTCGATGCCTGGTTGCGTCGTCGCCTACGCATGTGCTTCTGGAAGCAATGGCGCTACGTGCGCACCAAAGTCCGAGAGCTGCTCAAACTGGGGACGGCCAAGAAAACGGCGATCCTCACCGCGCTGAGTCGCAAAGGCCCGTGGCATCTGTCCCGGACGTTGGCGACGCAAACCGGCATGACCAATCAGTGGCTCTCGGAGTCCCTCGGTCTTGTCTCGATTCGCGCCCGGTGGATCTCACTTCACTATCCGACCTGAACCGCCTAGTGCGGACCCGCATGCTAGGTGGTGTGGGGGCTGGGGAAGGCGACCTCCCTGGCTACCCGATTATCTGCGTTTGCAAACCTATGATGTCAGGTAAGCCTCTTACTTACACCCCACCGTCCGGATAGAATCCGACCCCCTGATTGGCTGCCCACCGAGGGTTTGTCCGGTGAGAGCGGCGGCGGTATGCCCACACTGGATGCCCGTGCCCTGAGTGCTAAAGTGGAGAGTCAGATCTGTGTCTCCATCTCCATCTACGTCCTCTAGGGCCGCATGCATCGGAGCCGCCTCCGTCCCGGTTGCGCCAAAGAACACTGTCGACGTGTCCACGGTAGTAGCGTCAAAGGTGTTGGTCGTCAAAATAGCCACCGAGATTGTCCCCTTGCCCCTGGGGTTGATGCTGTTGGGGAAGCTGCCAGGCTTGATGTCGATCTCAATATTGCACTTGCCCGCGCCGCCCGCGAGGACAATGGCCTGGATCTCTGATCGCAAAAGCGCGCGGTTGAAGAACTCCGCTTCGTCCACTAGCCCCCTGAACGGACGGCCGAGGAGCACAGTTTGCCCTAAACGTAATGGGTCAGTGTTATTGGTAACGGGTCCGGTCAACGGATTGGTCTCTTTCAGCACGCCGTCCAGATTCATCTGCAGCTCAGCGCCGGTCCAAACGAGCGCGATATGGTGGAATTGCCCGTCTTTCACGTTCGTCTGGGTCCCGACCAACGTAAACGTGCCGCCGCTGCCGACGGAACAGAAAATCTCCCCGGGTACCGTCGCTCGGTTGCCGGGGAACCCGGGTGGTGTATAAGCATTTTCAACGCCGTGGCACGTCCAACCGATGCCCGGATCGTGGTGAGCCTTGTCAACAACATTCCACAACTGGTCCGATTGCGAGTTGTCCGCCTTGATCCATGCATCAAAAGTAAATCCAGTGCCGATGTCTAGGCTGGCATCGTGCGGGACTTCCACGTAATCGTCCACCCCATCAAAGCTGAACGCCTGCCCTACTCTGCCTAGCGCAAACGTCGCCCCGCTCTCGAGTGTGCCGTGGTTCGTGCCTGCAATGTCGTTGGCATTGCCGTCCCCCGGCCACCAGCTCACTAGCCCCACTGGAGGCTGAACGCAGAGCTGTGCGGCCGCGAACCCGCCAAGGGTCAACACGGAGACAAGGACAATCCCACCCATCAGTACCCCTCTCTTCACGTTGCTTGTGGTCTTCATGGTACGCTCCTTTCTCTCTGGAATTGCAGATAACCAGTGATTATACAGTTTCTGGACTTTATCAGCGTTGTGAACCATGTCAAGGCAAATTACAAAAATGATAAAAATCAAATTGACGCAACCATTGAATTTCATTATACTTGAGCAGTTGGATAATACCATTTTGCGTAATTAGCCGGTTTCTGGCCAACGTCACATGATTCTTATCCCGGACAACATATTGACGCAGTATGACGCAACCCTTCTCAAGCAGTCGGTCCCTGCTACCTATCACGCGTCTTATAAGAAGTGGCTCCGGTATTATTGGGATTTCTGCGGTAAATACCCGGTTCCGGACTCCAAGTCGGACCGAGTGCGGCTGTTCATCGACAAGGTGCGGGATAAGAAGCAGACTCCGGAACAGCAAAAACAGGCTGCTCAGGCCGTAGCTCTCTATTGTGAGTCGCGGCAAAAGGCCGGAGATCCCGCTCGCCGTCATCCTGTTACGCAAAAGCACGTGGCGCCGGTACACCAAAAGCGGCCATCTCCGGAGGGTTCCGGCGGAGGCCCCGTATCCTTCGTGCAGTCTTCTGACTGGGAAAAGGTCCATGTCGACCTGTCGGCTGAGATCAAGACAAGGCATTACTCTCCCAAGACCCTCAAGGCCTAGGCGCTTTGGACACGGCAGTTCCAGCGCTTCCTGCGGAACAGACCGCCTCAAGAGCTGTCATCCGTAGAGGTCAAAGCATAGCTCACCCCTCTGGCGGTCCAGGGCAAGGTCGCCGCTTCCACGCAGAACCAGGCGTTCAATGCCCGGCTGTTCCTGTTCCGGCATGTGCTGAAGCAGGATTGCGGCGACCACCGGGACATGCCCCGGGCGCGGCGCACGAGATACATCCCTGTTGTGCTCGCCCGGCAGGAAATTGAGGCCGTTCTGAAGCAGCTCTCTCCTCCCTCTGCCCTGGTGGTCAAGCGGTTGTAGGGCGGCGGTCGCCGCTTGTTCGAAGGGCTGAAGCTGCGGTTGCATCATTGCAATTGCGCCGCCGGCATCCTCACCATCCACGACGGCAAGGGGAAGAAGGACCGGACCGTTCCCCTCCCGCAGTCGATTCTGCCGGAATTGCAGGCTCAGCTTGAGCGGGTGATGGAACTCCATGACCAGGACAGTGCCGCAGGGTACGCGGGCGTATTCCTGGAGGGTCTGCTCGAAAAGAAATATCCTGCCGCCCCCAAGGGAACTGATCTGGCAGTGGTTCTTTCCGGCCAAGACGCTGACTCTTGTGCCAGTTCAGGGGAAGTACCGGAGATAGCATCTGCACGAATCGCACGTGCAGAAGGCGATCAGGGCGGCGGTCAGGCAGGCAAAGCTCATGAAACGTGTCTCAGCCCATACCTTCCGCCACAGCTTTGCCACCCCTCTCTTGCCGGCCAATTCTGAGATACGCACTATTCAGGAACTGCTCGGACACGCGGATGTCAGGACCACCATGATCTATACCCACACCCTACAGAGTAGCACCGTCAAAGAGGCCAAGAGTCCGCTGGATTTCTGATCCCGCGGTCGAGGTTGCAGCATCTTTTTTTGACACCGAGAACT
The DNA here is from genome assembly GCA_041487975.1 of Binatia bacterium. Taxonomy (GTDB): domain Bacteria; phylum Desulfobacterota; class Binatia; order Bin18; family Bin18; genus JACQEL01. The sequence goes on from JBGPOI010000009.1 coordinate 16,157, forward strand.
TTCAGGGCGTGATTGAGGCGGAAAGGGCTCAGGTCTTGAATTATGATTTTCTTTTTCCTCTCCGGCCTTCACCGCTGCGATCGTGAGGCAAGAGGCGATAAGTCAAGACCTGACCCACCGCTGTTGCGGCCGGAGGAGGTAATTGGCAGCGGGGCTTAGTCCTCATCGTCATCTGGCATACTCCACCGCAGGTGGAAGAGCGACCGTGAGTGAGAAGGCGACGCCGCCCTCGCTAACCAACCTGCTCTAGTCTCGATCTTCTCCTTTGTGAGGCTGCCCTTTGCGATGAGGAGCGCCTCGAACGCAGCCAGCCAGCACTCGTAATAGCTCGGCCTCGATTCGGGTGAGAGCTCCGGTCGGTCCGCGGCGGCAATTTCGGTAATCAAACAGTCGCGGAACTCGCTCCACGGGTAGAGCCCGCGCTCGCACAGCGCGACCGCCATGGCAAACGCACCCCCTTCCCACGGGTCCTGGAAGAGCAGCTCGCCACTCTGCCGAGGCAGGGCCGCCTCTCCTTCCATATCGGCGACATGGCGCTGCGAGAGCGTGCTGGTTGCGCGTTTGTCGAGTTGCACCCGAGCGACCCCGATCATCGCGTCCCGGGCCACCAGCGCAGCCAACTCCTCTTCGGTCAACTGTTCGGTTCCAGGCGGACGTTCAGGGAGGACCATATAACGAGTTTCAGCACTGCTGTTCCAGACTAGAATCTCGACTGCTTCGTCGAGCTCAAGACCGAACTCGCGCAGGACACCACGGGGGTTGCCGGCCACGCGGGAGCGGTAGGCTGGACTCTTGTACCAGAACGGTGGCAGTCCCAAAACGGGCCAGGGGTAGGACGAGCAGAGCGTGCACGCGACGACGTTGTGGACGCTCTGCGTGTTCTCCACCACGACCAAGTGCTCACCCTGCAATCCGCCAAAGCCGAGTTCGGCGATAGCCGCCGTGCCGTCTTTGAGCAGACGAGCTTTGTAGGCAGGATCAACCCAGGCGCGCGCGACCACCGTGGCTCCATTCAGGGGACCAAGGTCGTTCTCGTAGGCGTTGATCACGGCATCGAGGCTGTCAGGAGTCACGAGCCCTTTCTCGGTCAGGAGGGACTCGATCGCCTTGGCCCGGATCTCGCGGACCTTGTTCTGGGTAGGGGTTAAACGCCGCTGTAGCAGTGAGTCTGACTCAGCAGAATGATGCCCGTGCTCTTTGCCGTGCGGATCGTCCACGCTGGAAATCTCTAGAACAGTAGGGTGCGCTCTGCGCACCAAGGAAATGGTGCATGAAGGCACCCTACGAAGCAAAGGCAAGCCTGGATATAACCCTCAGTTTGGCATCCACGCCAACGCTCGGACCTCGCCGAACTCCTGCTTCACTTTTTTCCACGAGTCCCCACCGTCACTGCTAGTGTAGACATAGCCGTTGAGGCTGTTGGCGACGATGACGTTCGGGTCCGCCGGGTGTGTGGCAAACCAGTAGATCGTCGAATTCGGTTCCACAGGCAGAGGCACGGCTTCCCAGGTCTTTCCACCATCTGTGGAACGCTGAATCGCGCCCGTCTTCCCTGGAATGAAGTCCCCGTTGCCCACAAAGATGACATCCGGATCATCTGGCTTCAGGGCCACCCCGCGGCAGTAGGAGATACGGTCTTTCTCGTAGAAACGCGGGAAGCCGTGCAACGCCCAGCTCTCGCCTTCGTTCGTGCTGGCCCAGATGCCATCCGGGGTGGTGGCGAGGATTTTCCTCGGCTGGCCCAGGCTGATCGCCAAGCCGTGCACATCCTGGTTGAGCATGTCGCTCCCCAGCGGGGGCAGATGCATCCAGGTGTCTCCCCCATCCCGACTGCAGAAGACCCCATCGATCTCCACCCCCACCCAGACGGTGCGGTGGTCCCGGGGATCAAACACAATGTTCGTGACTTTGGGCGCGCCGGCAAAACACTGCTCAGCGATACCAACGGACAACTTTTCCCACTGCCGACCTCCATCCTTGGAACGGAAAACCCCGGGGGGTTTGGTGCCCGCAAAAATAATGTCGGGGTCTGTGGGGTGGACCGCGACAGACCAGATTTGCTGACCATCCATGGGCGATGCCAACAGGTTCCAGGTCGCTCCTTTATCCTCACTGCGATAAAGACCAACTTCAGAGCCAGCAAAAATAACCTGGGGATTCTGCGGGGAGACGGCCAAGGCCCTGATCTGGACCTCACCCGGCTCAGCGTGGAAGGGGAGGTTCATTTTGCTGCGCCGCCATTTTTCTCCACCGTCCGGGCTGTACCAGACGCCAGCGCCAATAGTTCCCAAACATATAGTGAAGTCTTTCGTCATGGTCCTTACCTCCTATTCGTTGTTTCTCCTCACTTAGTGGTCGTCGGTTTCCGCTTTCGCTTAACTGCCGGCCTTCTTTGCCTCGATCTTGGTGACGACCGTCTTATCGCTCTTCTTATCGAGAGTGACGGTAATGGTATCGCCCGCTTTCAACTCGGCGAGTCCACACGTCTTGCCCTCGCAGGAGATAGCGGTATCGGCGGCCACCTCATGAGTATGCTGGTTCTTGCCGGCCATATCCGTCATTGTCAGCGTGCCGTACCCAGCCGAGACCACCTTGCCCTGGTGGGAATCGGCAGCCAGGGCCGGCGTGCTCACCGCTAGAGCCAACGCGAGAAGCCCAGCACCTAAAGTTAGTTTTATGTGTCGCATGGAATCCTCCTTTCGTTGTAGAATCCTTCACGCATGGACCGCGGACAAGGTTGCTTGATCGACACCTGCCATAGAGTCCCTCCCTTTCTGTGGGGTTGTGATGGGCAGCCCGGTCAGCGAGCACGGAGCCAATCCCCTCAGGCCTTCTCTACACCCTTCACTCCCTCTTTGGCAAGAGAAACGCTCCTGCACGTCAGGCTGTTAGTCCGCCGCGGCGATCGACGTTGCGCGGCCGTTGCGGGTGAACTCGTCCCGTTGTAATGCCGGCATGACTGTGGTGGCAAAGCGGCGCATGTTCTCCTCGGCTACGCGCACGGGGTCGTGCCAGGGTAGAACGATGACCGCCGTGCCGAGTTTGATACAAGACGTGCGCCCGGCCATATAAGTGAGAAACTGGCACACGTCCGGCACCATGGTGTAGTCATCGAAGTGGTGCTCGACGGTCCAGAATGAATCGAACCCAAGGGGTTCGGTCAGATCGGCCAGCCGCCGTTCTTCCCAGTACACCTGGTGATCGGCCTGCTGCCGATGAGGATTTTGCATCGCTATCGCTACGCCTACATCCATGCGGGTCCCCTCCTTTCTCAAGATTATTGAGTCACTGAATCATTGGGTCATTTATTCATTTAGTCAATGGGTCAATGACTCAATGGGTCAATGGAGCAATTCTTATCACCGAAAGAGGTCCGCATCCGCCGGGCGGATCAATTTCTTGCCATCGCCTTCGGCGGGGATGAACTGATACCCGCGGATAAGCACCGCCGGCACGGCGGCGCCCTTTTCCATCACCAAGCCCGCGGCCGCAGCTAATTCGTCGGCCACTGCGACGACGGTGTGATGCAATTCGCGGCCTTGCAGATCATAGGTGCCGCGCAAGTCCAGCAACGGCTCGAACCCCGACACGCCGAGCGCAAACTCCACCAACCCGTCGCGCCACGGCCGACCAAAGGTGTCGGTGATGATCACACCGATAGTGATACCACGGCGCTCCTGGATGGCGACACGGATATTGCGGGCCGACGCATCCGGGTCTTTCGGCAGGATGATGACAATATCCTCGCCCAGGCTGTTCGACTCGTCCACGCCGGAGTTGGCGCACACCCAGCCCTGCTTAGTCTCGGTGATCACCACCCCATTTTTCATGCGCACGATGCGGCTGCTCTCGCGCAACACCACTTCGACCACACGGGGATCCTTCTCCCACATCACGGCGATCTGCCGGGCGAAAGGGGAGGGCTCGACCGTCTTGAGATCGAGGATTGCTCCCTCAGCTTTGGAGACGATCTTCTGACACATCACCACGATGTCGCCGTTTTTGAGCCCGACCTTGGCTTGGTCGATGGCATTGAGCAGCAGCGAAGGTAAGTCGTCGCCGGGTTGGATCTGCGGGATACCGGGAATAGGGATGATAGCGATTGTGCTCATTGGGAATACCTAAGACAGTGATGAGCAATGAGTGATGAGGACTGAGTCATCAAGTCCCTACTCATTACTCATTACTCATTACTCGTTACTCATTACTTTGTGACGCTTCTGGTGGCTCTGTTCTATCACAACTCGTGCCAGAGACAGCGATTTCTCCATGTCGCTCATCATCGTGTCAGTGGCAATAACAGTCAGTCCTCGTTGTTCCAGACGTCCGCGCTGGTTTGCATCCTGGGTATCAATTATGAAGACATCGAGGAAGTCCTGATACAGGCCGGCCACCCCTGCCACCGAGACCTCGATGCCGAGACCGCTGAGCAAACGATCCGCCGGTCCCTTCACCGGTTTCCCAGCGATTAAGGGACTCACGGCCACCACCGGTGCGGGAGTTGCCCGTAGCGCCTCGCGTACGCCAGGCAGGGCGAGAATTGGGCCGATACTGACGATTGGGTTGCTCGGCGGAAGAATGAGCAGATCCGCGGTGCGAATTGCCTCGCACACTCCTGGAGCCGGGAAGGCGGAAGAGATCCCACGGAACTCGACTTTCTGAACCTGTCCTTCCCCTCGTCCTTTGACGAAGTATTCCTGAAAGGGCAGGGCGCCAGCATCTGTGTGAACGACGGTGCGTACCGGGTCATTGCTCATCGGCAGGAGTGCAGACTGAACACCCCAGGTGCGCGCGATGGCCGCGGTCACCTCACTGAGAGACTTTCCTTGGCGAAGCTGCTGGGTGCGAAACAAATGTGTGGCCAGGTCCGCATCTCCCAGGCCGAACCAGGTCTCAGGATAGTAGCGCCCCAGCGCTTCCAGGCAGCGGAAGGTTTCCTGCGCCAACCCCCAGCCTTTGTTCTGATCGATCGCTTCAGCCAGCGTGTAAGTAACGGTATCGAGGTCGGGGGAAACGTACAAACCGAAGAACTCTTCGTCGTCGCCGGTGTTGACGATCACGCACAAGCGGGCGGGATCAATCACCCGCACTAGGCCACGCAGGAAGCGGGCCGCCCCGACACCTCCGGCCAGAGCGGTTACCTTGAGATCAAAAGGTGTTGGCACTGTCAGTTGCCAAGAACCCGGCCATCCTGCGACAAGCTCAGGATGACCGAAAAAATATGGTGGAACTCTGTTCAGCAACCGTTCGTGCTGAGCTTGTCGCAGCACGAACGGGGCTTTCAGTGCGACGCCTGGTGTTTCTCGCGCTCAAACGGGTGAACGTAACGGAACTGCGCTGAGGCCGCGAGTTTGCGATACGAACCGAAACGCTCATCGGGATTCTCGACCAGATCAAGCGGGCTCAACTCTTCATCATCGCCACTGTACACTTTACGTAGCTTATACGTGGTGCTGCGCTCGGCCGGGGTGCGACCCAGGTCACGAATCAGGCGGCGCAGTTCCTTGGGAGGCACCAGTTGTCCGTACTGCGCTCCGGCCGAGGTGGAGATGCTTTCGTTGATCAGCGTGCCGCCCAGATCATTCGCACCGCAGGTCAGCAGGTATTGAGCCAGTTTGGGACACTCTTTGACCCACGACGACTGGATGTTGCGGAACGTCGGCCCGAGCATGAGGCGGGCGACCGCATGCATCTTGACCACTTCCGTGCCGGTGGCGCCCTGACGCACATTATGTACCAACTTGCGCTGGTACATGGGCGCTTCCTGATGGATGAGCGAGAGGGGGACGAATTCGGTGAACCCCTGCGTTTCTTTCTGAATGTCGCGCAACAGGTTCATGTGCTTGACCCAGTGAACCGGGGTCTCGACGTGGCCGTACATGATCGTCGAGGTGGTCGGGATGCCGAGGCTGTGGGCTGAGGTGATGACCTCGATCCACTGCTTCGTAGTGATCCGCCCAGGGGCGATGATGTCGCGGATCTCCTGATCGAGAATCTCGGCCGAAGTACCGGGCAGTGTGTCGAGCCCGGCGGCCTTGAGTTCTTGCAGATACTGTGGGATGGGCACGGCCGCGCGAGTGGCGCCGTACAACACTTCCTCCGGTGAAAATGCATGAATATGCAGATCCGGTAGGGCGGTTTTGACGGCGCGGGTCAGGTCGATATACAGGTTCCCGTCCATCTTAGGCGGCAACCCGGCCTGCATGCACACCTCGGTCGCGCCCATATCCACCGCTTCCTGCGCCCGGCGCACGATCTCTGCCAAGGGGAGGAAGTATCCTTCTTCTTCGCGGTACTCGCGGCTGAAGGCGCAGAAGGTGCAATGTTTGATGCAAACGTTGGTGAAGTTGATGTTGCGATTGACGACGTAGGTGACCACGTCGCCCACCTGACGCCGCCGCATTTCGTCGGCGACCAGACACACGACTTGCAAATCAAGGCCGTTGGTCTCGCACAGCCGCAGTCCTTCGCTCCAGGAAATTTCTGCGCCTTCGAGGGCGCGGTGGAGGATCGTGCCGACTGGTGAATCGACATGCTCAAGAACAGCAGCAAGCCCATTGGTTGCCACGGCTGGGTCTCCTTATCTAAAGCGTGAAACGTAAAACGTAATCAATACCCGTTGCTGTGGCTTTTACGCTTTACGTTTTCTGGAGTTTGTTTTGCTTACTTCAAAGCAAGCGTTGTGGTCATGCTCACGCGGTAACCTGCGCTTGCAGTTCCTGGGTGCGCGGACGCAAGGTCGGCAGGAGAAATCCTGGCCGATCGATATACTCGGGGTAAATCGCGAGCCGCTCATGTAGAGTGAACCCCTCCTCACGGCACGTCTGGGCCAGTAGGTCGAGGTGCGGCCAGGCAGCCTCGGGGTTAACGTAATCCTTGGTCACCGGTGAGATCCCGCCCCAGTCATTGATGCCGGCGCGCAGCAAGAGTCGGTGATCGTCCGGGCTCAGATTCGGCGGCGCTTGCACGTTCATCTGCCCGCCCAGGAGCAGGCGCGATACCGCGACCGTCTTGGCCATGTCGAGGCTTTCCGGTTCGGGGGCCGTGGCCATGCGGGTGTCGGGCTTGGCGCGGAAGTTTTGTACGATGACCTCCTGAATATGACCGTACGCGCGATGGATTTCGCGGATAGCGATGAGACTATCTATCCGCTCCTCCAGGGTCTCGCCGATGCCGATGAGGATGCCGGTCGTGAAAGGGATCTCAAGTTCACCGGCCTCACGCAGCATGCGGACGCGCACGGCCGGGTCTTTGTCCGGCGCGGAGAAGTGCGCCATGCCTTTCTGCCGCAATCGCGGGCTGATGTTTTCCAGCATCAAGCCGAGACTGACGTTGACATCTTTGAGCAGCTTCATCTCGTCATAGCTCATGACGCCCGCGTTGGTATGAGGCAGAAGGCCAGAAGCGAGCGCGATCTGACAGGCGCGGTAGACGTATGCGGTCGTGCTCTTGTGACCAAAGTCGGCCAAGGTTTGGCGATACTGGCTGTACGTTTTCTCGGGCTTGTCTCCCAAGCACATCAGCGCTTCTTTGCAGCCTTGCGCCCGCCCGCGGTCCACCCAGAGTTGAATCTCCTCTGGCGTCATGGTCCAGGCGTCCGGATCACGCGGGTCTTTGCGAAACGTGCAGTACGAGCAGCGGTCGCGGCACAGGTTGGTGATCGGTAAGAAAATTTTTCGTGAATACGTGATCGTGCGTCCCTTATGGCGATCGCGGAGGGTACCCGCCGCGGCCAGCAGCGCGGGCACTTCCTCGTCCGAGCAGTGGATGAGTTGATACCCTTCCTCGGCCGAGAGCGTCTCATCCGCCAGCGCTTTGTCCAGAATCACTAAAAAGTGAGGTTGCACCACGTGTCTCCCGTCGGCAAACTTCTGCCCGAGTATTAGTGGAGCGATCTGCCAATGTCAACCAGGTTTGTCTGGCAATCTCACTTTTCGGTGAGATTGCTATGAGAGGCCGCCGGGTTGGTCTTCGAGCGGCAGCAAGATGATTTCGATGCGACGATTCTGTATGCGTCCGTCTTCGCTGGCATTGCTCGCGACTGGCGCCGTATCCGCTCGCCCGACCGCGCTCAGGTGGTCCGCAGGCAGCTTGGTCTGCGCGATCAAGTATTTGACCACCTCGGTTGCTCTGGCGGTGGACAGTTCCCAGTTGGTGGGGAATATGCTCCTGAGCGTCCCACCAATGGGAACGTTGTCGGTGTGCCCTTCGATGAGAATGCGCCGATCGGATACTTTGGCCAGCACCGCTCCGACTTTCTCGATGAGGCGTCGTCCCTCCGGTGTGAGCGTGGCTTGACCGCTGGGAAACAGCACGCGATCGACGATGGTCACGGTGAGCTTGTCTTTGGCATGGTGGAGGGCAATCTCTTTTTGTGAGATTTCGCCCTGCAACTCGGCAACCAGGCGGTCATAAGCGCCTTTGACGCCGGAGATCTCCCTCTCTTTGGCTTGGATTTTTTCTTGGAGCTGCTGTTCGAGATCGGTGCGGCGTTGGCGTTCTCCGGCCAGTTGAGCGGAGAGGTCGGCTTTCTCGACCGTCAGGGTCTCGACTTGACCGTTTAAGGCCGTGTGAGCAGACTCAAGCGAGGCGAGTTGCTGCTGGCGTGCGGCTTCCGTTTCGACCTGCCGAGTGCGCACGCTAGTCAGCCTCTCTTCCAACACGGCGGTCCGCTCCAGCGCGGAAGAGTGAAATCCCCGCAAGGTCTGCACCTCGGTGTTGTCCGTGCGGTCGGCGGGAGCCGAGGTGACATCAACGTCCGGAGTTAGATCAACCATCGTCAGTTGTAGAGCTGGCGGCGCAACCAGGTTCATGGGCAGCGCAAGACCAAGAATGGCAGTATGGACAAGCAGGGAGAGCCCAAGCGTGCAAACGAGGAGACGACGAGAGCGCGGGGGTGAAGTCGCCGTGGCCGCGGCGGGGAGGTGGCGGTAGGCCCGCGCGCTGGGACCGCAGTCGTCGCCGAGCTGCCATCCGTCGGCTGAGGGCACGGGCTTACGGTCGATGCGGGGGTTACCTCTGCTCATGCACGTACCACTACGGAAGGAATTTAGGTGTGGGCGAGACGGAGGCGCTGACGTCGCAGACGAAAGAGCGCGATGGCCGTGCAGATCGCGCCGATACTGACCATCATCCGGCCAATGGTCAGCACGACGTGGTAAAAGTCGAGTTTCGCCCGGGCGATTTCCCACCGTTCACGGGCATCGCTCGGGAAATAGTGCAGCTCCTCATGCCGGAGAAACGATGCCGTGGCATGCACTTCAGGAGCGACTTCGGCCATGATCTCTTGATAGCGTTCGACCTTAAAAGCCGCGGCGAGATAGTTGCCGCAGCCGAGCACGATCAACGTGACACCTGCAACGAAGAGATAGCTTCTGTAGAGCCAGCGTGCGGTCGTCATGACGTGATGTTCTCAGCCGTACCATCGGGTTTCTGGCGAGTCAAGGCGCGATGGCGCGGAGGAAATCCGAGGGCATCTCCTCTCGTAAGGCAATCTCCCTGTTGACAGACCTTCCGTCAGTCAGTAATAGCCTTTGGTCTCGAAGAAGGCAGCTTATGCGGCACCGGCCTCTCGCTCGGGTTGTTTGGGTGATTTTCTTGGCGACTTCGTTGAATGTCGTAGCTGCCCTCCTGCCAGCCCTGCTCAATTCTCCCCAATCTTCGCATACTGCCCTCGTCCTCGCTCAATCGGAATTAGACGACTCGCCTGTGGGAGAGAGCACTTCTACTTCTTCTTCAGAAGAGCAGAATCTCTGCGCTGTACAACAGCAAACCAAGCAGGTTCCTGTCTTAGTCCATGCTTATGATCTCGTCTCCCTAGTCTCGCGGAGAGACAATCTGCTCCGCGCTGCTCCCGCACCAGTTTTTCTGCCTGTTCGTGTCTGGTTTCCCCGTAAACTGTCTCCCCTTCTGCTCAGGACGAGCCGTTCCTGAGCTAGTCTCCGATACTCTACGCAGTCGTCGTGTAGATCCGCGACCACTCCTCGGCTTGATGCTTGAGGGGAACA